>CAYJKS010000142.1:0-3198 GCA_964370705.1 uncultured Azospirillaceae bacterium | reverse complement strand
GAGCAAGAGTATAAGGAACAAATCCCCATTCATAGCCTACATAATTATTTTGTGGAAATTCTTTTGCTAAATTTCTAAGCAATCCTCCGTCACCGCAACCTAGATCAGTTATTGTTATTGGTGAGTTTTGCATTTGCAAAAAAGTGTGAGCATCTTTTAGTGCAATAGTCCTCATCTTGCCAATAGAGGGAAGAAAAGGGGGGTATTTGCCAAAGTCAGAGTTGATGTAAGAAATAATAATATAAAATTGAATCATACAAGCAAAAATAAAGATTATTATTAATGGGGCTAAAAATAGGTGCATGTTTTTCCTAACTGAATTTTGATTTGTTTATCTTCCGCTTCGTTGGTTTGAGTTTGTTTTGGTTTGGGTGATTGTTTTTTGGTTTTGATTTTGTCGTTCTTTGTTTTCTATCTCACGCTCATTTTGGTTAGCATTATTTTTTACGCCCATGAGTTCTTTTATTTTATCTAAGTCTCTTTTTTGAGTGTTGCACTCCCATTTAAAAACGTATTCACCTTTGTTTTTGCTAATATTAAAGCCTGTCATAACCTCATTATGATACTTTGATCCTCTTTCTACACCATTTTCATCTAGTTTTTTGAGCATTTCTGCACTCCAGTCTGGCTCATCTTCGTTTTGTTTTTGCGAGTTTTTGCTTCTTTGAATTAGTTTTTCTTGAAATTTTATGTCTTTGTTAATGATTTTGTTTATTTTTTGTAAAGCTTTTTGTTTTTCTAAAAATTCTCCCTCATTTTGATATTGTTCTTTTTTGCGATAAAAAGCAACCTCGATTGCAGAAGATATTTTTTCGTATTCTCTAAGCTCTTTGGGAGTAAATTTGCTAACAAAATCTACTTTATTCTCGCTAGAGTTACGGGTCTGAAAATATTGCATAATTCTGGTTAATCCTTCTAACTCTAGTTTTTTGAGCCAATATTCTAGTTCTTCGTCATCGTCAATATTTAGCCCCATTGCCAAAAGAGATAAGAGTAAGTTTGCAACATCTTGATTAGAAAGCTCTGCTAGACGTTCTTCGACTTTTTTTAGGAATTCTATGGCTTTTTGTTGCTTTTTTTTAAGGTATTCTTGCTCGCCTTTTTTTTCTGCTTCTTGTTTATTGGCACCAGAGCTTATGGCAAATTCTATTGTCTTTATCTCAAAGGCTCTTGCAATTTCCTCAGCTTCAAAGTTATTAAACAAGTCTTCCATTATTCCACCATAAAATTTTTTGTTAAATTATAACAATAAGTGTTTTTTTGCAAGTGTTAAATTATTTTAGACAAAAATGGGTATTTTTGTTGACATATATGGTCGTTTGGCATATACTAAACTCTCAAAAGCATTATTCTAGATTATTATTGTCAATATTCTCAGAGATTGCTTATTTTTTTATTTATTAATTCCAAAAAAAATTAATCATGGAAAATCAAACAAGATTCCAGGCATTTTGTGCCTCAGTTAAAAACATTTTTGTAGACATGTTCTCAATCGAGGAAATTACTCTAAAAACACTTTATTATGAGGTGTTTGGCGAGGCTAGAACTGAAGACTACACTTTTAGTAAGGTTGAAGTCGAAGAGGTAGAAGAAGTTAAGAAAAAGGTAACCTATGGTAAAATCCTTTGGGGTTATCTTGAAACTGGACTTTATGTTTTTGCAGCGTTGCTTTTGCTTGTATTAGCACTAATTGCTGATGCAATAAAGGTGGTTATTTACACTTTATTGGTGCCTTTTTTGCTATGGGCACACCTTGCAGAGCAAAGGCAAAAAAAACTTGAGGCGATAAAGGAAGAAGAGGCAAGAGAGGCAAAAAGAAAAGAGAAAGAGGAGCAGAAGAACCATGTGGCTAGTTTGATAGAGCGTGGAGCTTCTTATCATCTTAACCTTTTACTTCTTGAAGGGAAGTTGTCCGATGCTCAAGTTGCATCTTGGATTGCTGCATGTCAGGAGAGAGTGGAGGTGATGGAGAAAATCAAAAAATCTCTTTGCCAATTAGGTCAGCAAACGTTAACCGAGTTGGTAAAAGCTGATTGTGATGAATATTTTGTCATCAACCAGCTTAAGGCATATCACTCTGGTGCAGTTTGGACAGATCTTGTCTTAGCTGCAATAGAAAAGAACAAGCCCAATATATGGGGCTTTGCTCTGAAAGAGAAGCCAATTAGTGTTCAAACCTTCAACACATTCACCAAAATGTGGATGGTTGATGGAGAGATGAAACACTTTTATGCAATCAGCTTAAATCCTTCGTTTAAGCTTGAGAGTATGAAAGACTCTGGTTATGAAACTAGAGAGGCGTATTTTCTTTTTAATAGAGTGGCTTCTTCAGAGTTGTGCTTTTTTTCTTTCGCTCTGGTGCTTAACACGCAAGCTCACTTGCAAACAAATTGCATTTTTACGAATAGATTAAGCCTGACAATGACGATAGGAAGAGAAGTTATTATCGAGTTAGTCTCCCTTTGTTTTATAAGGGGGATTGATTTAAGCGAATCGATTTATTTGAAGTCAAAAGGGTTATACGCCCATTGTAATAAGGCTTGTCGTTGTTTGGGGCGACAAGTGATTTTATTAATCTTGCAATTTTTTTCTACTTGCGCTTTGTGTCGTCTAAACGCTCGCCACCTCTTTATTTGAATTGCGTCAATATCTTCAACTCTGCGTCCCATATAATATCTGCAATACCATTGAAACCAACCTCTAACATCATCGCCATAAATCCAGCCTTTTTCTTGCCAATGTCTTAAAGACATACGTGATTTAATCTTAAAGCAATTTAGGTTAATATCTGCAGTGTTAGCAATTTTTGCTTCATCAAACCAATCTTTGGGGAACTCATTTTGACAGTCATTTATGTATTTTCCTTCAAAAATACCTAATTTTAGCATTTCTTTGGGAGTGAGTTCTGGTTTAAAACCTTTGGCAAAGTTTTTGCCCATGGGAGCTGTTAGAGTGTAGCTATAATTTTTTTGCATCTTATCGTTGACAATAATCTTCATTTTTTTCTCCTTTTATTATATATAGTTATTTTTTTTAGATAATTAAATACAAAAATTATTTTTTTATAAAAACATATTGCAAGTTTAATTATATGTTATATACTACCTACAAGTGTTAAGTTTGGAACAAGCTTCATTTAAGGGGGAATAATGACTAAAATTACCGAAGATATAATTAATCAAAAACTTGATTATATTA
>CAYJKS010000141.1:0-3272 GCA_964370705.1 uncultured Azospirillaceae bacterium | reverse complement strand
TTATTTTAACCATAATTACAAAAGAGCATGGTTTGCTTTGTGGTTATGCTAAGGGTGCAATGAGCAAAAAGAATTTAGGTGTTTATCAAGTTGGTAACAAAATCTCAATAGATGCTTATGCTAGAGTAGAAGAAAATATGCTAAGCCTTAAATGTGAGTTGCTTTTGCCATGTGCGGTTAATTTTATGGTATCATCACAAAAATTAAACGTTTTAGCTGCTTTATGTTCTTTGCTAAATTCTTGTTTGCCAGAAAAAGAACCTTTAGAAAGATTTTATTATTATATTGATAGTTTTTTTGAACTAATAAACGAAGATAATTGGTTAAGTCATTATTGTTACTTGGAATTTTATTTGTTGGAGTTTTTGGGTGTAGGTTTGGATTTGGAAGAATGTGCTGCAACGGGTGCTAAAACTAACCTTGCTTACGTCTCTCCAAAAAGTGCTAAAGCTGTTTGTGAGCAAGCAGGGCAACTCTATAAGGATAAAATGTTTATCTTCCCGCAATTTATTGTGGATAAAAACTACCGTCCAACTAATGTAGAAATGGCGGATTTGCTCAAAATGACTGAATTTTTCTTAAAAAAGAATTTTTTTAGCAGTCATAACTTGAAATTTCCAAAAAATCGTGATAATTTGCTTAATAACTTAGGGATATAAGAAATTATGCAAATAATAGAAGACAAAATAAAAGATGTTCAATTATCTGAAGAACTTAGCAAAAGATACTTATCTTATGCTATGTCTACAATCGTATCACGCTCTTTGCCAGATGTTAGAGATGGGCTAAAACCTGTGCATAGGCGCTTGCTTTATGCTATGCGTCAATTACACCTTGACCCCAAATCTAAATACAAAAAATGTGCAAGGGTTGTGGGTGACGTAATTGGTAAGTATCATCCACATGGTGATTCTGCAGTATATGGTGCAATGGTTAGACTTGCTCAAGACTTTTCGGTTAGATATCCGCTGGTTGACGGGCAGGGTAACTTTGGTAATATTGACGGTGACGGTGCTGCTGCTATGCGTTATACAGAGGCAAGACTAACTGATTATGCAATTGCTATGATGGAAGGTCTTAATGATAATGCTGTTGACTTTAGGATTACATATGATGGAGAAGAAAACGAGCCAGTAGTTATGCCTTCAAAAGTGCCCAACTTGCTTTGTAACGGATCTTCTGGTATTGCTGTTGGTATGGCAACAAACATTCCACCGCATAATTTGAGCGAAGTTTGTGATGGGTTATTGCATATTATAGATAATCCTGATTGCGAGATAGAACCTTTGGTCAAAAAGATAAAAGGTCCAGATTTTCCGACTGGAGGTATTGTTGTTGATAAGTTTGAGAGTATTTTAGATACATATAAACAAGGTAGAGGATCTTTTAGAATTAGGGCAAAGTGGCAAAAAGAAGAACTTAGTCATGGTCAGTATCAAATTATTGTAACCGAAATTCCATACTTGGTGCAAAAATCTAAGCTAATAGAAAAAGTTGCTAGTCTTTTAATAGATAAAAAAATCCCACTTCTTGCTGATATTAGAGATGAATCTACGCAAGATATTCGCATTGTTTTAGAGCCAAAAAATCGTCAGGTTAATCCAGAGCTTTTAATGGAGCACTTGTTTAAGCAAACAGAGTTTGAGAGTAAGTTTAGTCTTAATATGAACGTGCTTGATTCTGACGGTGTGCCTAGAGTTATGTCTATTAAAGAAGTTTTGCAAGAGTTCTTAAACCATCGTCACGAGGTTTTGGTTCGTAGAAGTGAATATAGGCTAGAAAAAATCAATTACAGGCTAGAGGTTTTATCTGGATATTTGATTGCTTACTTGAACTTAGATAGAATTATTCAAATAATTAGAGAAGAAAATGAACCCAAACTAGTAATGATGAAAGAGTTTGGACTAACAGATAATCAAACAGAAGCTATCTTAAACATGAAGCTTCGCTCCCTTCGCAAACTGGAAGAAACCCAGATAAAAGAAGAATTTGATGAATTGTCTGCAGAAAAAGGCGAGCTAGAAGCACTTTTGAGTAATGAGAGCAAACGTTGGCAAGCTATTGGGCAAGAGATAAAGCAAATTAAAGAAAAATTTAGCAAAAAAACAGCCCTAGGACGCAGAAGAACAGAGTTTGCAGAGATTTCAAATGATATTGCAATGCCAATTGAAGCAATTATAGAAAAAGAGCCAATTACGGTTATTTTATCTACAAAAGGTTGGATAAGAAGCATGAAGGGTCATGTTGGACTAAATGATGGATTTAAGTTCAAAGATGATGATGCTTTGCATTATGCAATTCATGCTCAGACAACAGACAAAATTGTTCTTATGGATAGCTCTGGCAAATTCTTTAATATTTCTGCCAATGAAATTCCAAGCGGTAGAGGTTTTGGGCAGCCACTTAGATTAATGGTAGATACCAGCGGTCGTGATGAGATTATGGCAATGTTTGTATTTAAGCCAAAAACGTCTTATTTAATTGCCTCAAATTTGGGCAAAGGATTTATTATTGATGAGAATCATATTGTTGCTCAAACTAGAAATGGACGCAAAATTATGAACGTAGCTGACAAAGAAAAAGCTGTTTTTTGTGTTGAAGTTGTTGGTAATATGGTTGCTATTGTTGGTGACAATCGCAAGTTGCTTATTTTTAAGACAGAAGAAATACCGACGCTAGCAAGAGGTAGAGGTGTTACCTTGCAAAAATATAAAGAAGGTGGACTTTCTGATATTCAATTCTTTAATGAGGCAGATGGATTTAGTTTTAGTCGCTCTGGTGGCATAGGTGTAGAAAATAATCTATTAAGTTGGTTGGGGCATAGAGCGCAAGTTGGCAAAATGGTTCCATTTGGTTTTTCTAAAAGCAATAAGTTTTTTGCATAATTTTTAAGGGTATAATGTGGCAAAGTTAGATGATAGATTAGACCAAGACATTAATAGATTTGAAGAACAATATAAAGTTCCTGTGTTTTTTTATGACGAGATTCATAATGAAAATATTCAAACAAAATACGGATATGACTATCAAGCGGTTATAGATAAAACAAGCAAGCTAAATAACCGTGATATGACGCAAGAGCTAATAGATAATGGTATTTTTTATAATGAAAATAAAATAAATGTTGACATTGCTACCGAAAGAGGTGGTGGTGTAAATTATGGAATGGGTGTTATTTTTTGTTTTAATAGAAAAGATAAGCATGCAATATATCATGAAATGGCACACTCACTCCAAAAAGACTTAATTTCTGGCAAAATAGTTGATAAAAT
>CAYJKS010000140.1:0-3297 GCA_964370705.1 uncultured Azospirillaceae bacterium | reverse complement strand
TTTTGGACTAAATGTTTCTGCTGTAGAAAATCCAATAAATAATGAGCAAAATATAAGAGGCAAAAAGATTTTGTTTGTAGAAGACGAAGACGCTGTAAGAGCTTTTGTTGTTAGAGCTCTAAAGAAAAAAGGCTTTGAGATTGTGGCTTGTAATTCTGCAGAAAATGCTTTAGAAGAGTTGGAAGTTTGCAAAGATTTTGACTTGCTTTTAACCGATATGGTTTTGCCAGAGATGAATGGGGCAGATTTGGCACAAATAGTAAAGCAACAAATAAAAGATATTAAAATAATTTTAGCCTCAGGATATTCGGAAGAAATTGCAAGAAATGAGCTAAAAACATCAGATGAATTTGAGTTTTTGGCAAAGCCATTTAGCTTAGGCAATTTAACCGAAAAAGTGATTTATATTCTAAGCAAGGAATAAGATGAAAAATAGTTCAAAAGAATATCAGCTTCCAATAGAGTTTTATCATCAACCATATATGGGTGATGATGATTTTATAAAAGCTCCTTGTAACGAAGAGGCATATAAAATGATAGACAATTGGCAGAATTGGCCTTTTTTTGCACTTTGTCTTTATGGTAAAGAAAGAAGCGGAAAAACTCATCTTGCTCATATTTTTTCAAAGAACATATCTATTGCTACCAACTATCCGTATCTTATTCCTAATATTGAGGCAAAAAAAATAAACCTTAATATAATAGATACTTTATTTGCACAATCTCCTTTTTTGATAATAGAAAACTTGTCTGAAGATATTGACGAGGAGGCAATGTTTCATCTATATAATCATTACCAAAATCAAGGCGGAAAAATTCTTTTTACAGCCACAAAAGCACTTGCAAGAATGAACATAAAGTTGCCAGACCTCAAATCTAGGCTAAATATTGTTCCTACAGTTGAGATAAAAGAGCCAGATGACTATATTTTATCGGCATTGATTGTTAAGTTGTTTATGGATAGGCAAATAATAATTTCTGTTGACATTATCAACTATATATTGCTAAATATGGAACGCTCATTTGCTTATGCACATAAGCTTGTAGAGCAAGTAGACAGATTGTCTTTAACATATAAAAGGGCAATAACAATTCCTCTTATAAAAGAGGCAATGTCAATTATAAATGATAATAAACAAACAAGTCTTTTTTAGTGACTATTTAGTTGCTAAACATAACAAAAAAGGTAAAGAAATGATTAGCAAGAAACTTTTTAATCTAAGAATTAGCTCGGCAAAATTTAATATAATCTATTGCTTGTTCACAATTCTTGTGTTTAATATTCCATTTATGCAAATGATGCATAAAGAACATAACTCAGTTATTTTTACAATTTTTGCAACTATAGTTGTGTTTGTTGCCTTATATGTTGTAATCAATCTTTTGTTTGTTAAAAAAGTTACCAAGCCACTTAGTATTTTGTTGCTGTTTTTTAGCACATCTTCTTTATATTTTATGATAAATTATAAAATTGTTGTAGACAAGATTATGTTGCTTAATGTGTTGCAAACAGATATTTATGAAAGCACAGCTCTTTTGACCTGGAAGAGTGTTTTTTTCTTGTTTGCATTTTTTATTGTTCCTGCATTTTTAATAATAAAGACCCAAATAATTTATGGTGATTTTAAGGCAGAGCTTAAGAATAGAGTAATATATATAACCACGAGCTTGCTTGCGTGCGGCTTAATATTGTTAATCAACTTAGACTTAAGCCATTCTTCATTGCGTAGATTTAAGTATTATAAAAACTCTATTGTGCCAATAAACTATATTGGTGCGGTTATTTCTGTTTGTAAGATAAAAATGAAGTATAGAGGATATGAAGTCAAAAAAATATCAGAAGATGCACATATGTTACCTCAAAAAGAGGGGGCAAAACCAAATTTGATAGCAGTTGTTATCGGTGAGTCTGCCAGAAGAGCAAACTTTTCTTTATATGGATATAATAAGCCTACAAATGAGCCATTAGAAGGCATAAAAGATGAGCTTTTGCTCTTTGATAATGTTACAGCCTGTGGTACTTCAACAGCCATTGCTTTGCCATGTATTTTTTCTCCGTTTGACAGAAAATCTTTCAAAATAGATAGCTCCAAATATAATGAAAATGTTTTAGACATTCTAAGTGCTGCTGGATATAAGGTAATTTGGCGAGAAAATAATACTGACTGTAAAGATAATTGCAACCGTATAGAAATTGAAATGTTTTGCCAAGCAAAAGAATGCTATGACGATGTATTGCTTACAAATTTTGCCCAAAAAGTAAAAAGCACCAATAAGCCAACAGTTGTAGTTTTTCATCAAAGAGGAAGCCACGGTCCGCTATATAAAGAGCGATATCCAGATGGGTTTGAGAAGTTTTCTCCAGTTTGTGACACAGCTGTTCTTGGAAATTGTAATTTAGAACATCTAGAAAATGGTTATGATAATAGTCTTGTTTATACATCGCAAGTTCTCAAAAACACCATAGATGAGTTAAAGAACTTGTCAAATGAATATAATACAGCATTTTTATTTACCTCAGATCACGGGCAATCACTAGGCGAAGACGGCATCTATCTGCATTCTGCATATTATGACACAGCCCCTAAAGGGCAAATAGAAATACCGATGTTTTTTTGGTTTTCTGATGGCTATATAAAAGATAATAATCTTGATGTTGAATGCTTAAAAAGTAAAAAGCAAGATGCATTTTCTCATGATAATGTTTTTCATACCCTAATCGGAATGGGAAGTGTTGCAAGTAGTTATTACAATCCAGATTTAGACATGCTTGCCTCTTGTCGCAAAAAATAGGCATATAAAAAAAGCAAGAAGAAACTCTTGCTTTTTTTTATTATTTATTTGGAATAATCAAGTATTGGGTCTGTTCAAAATCTATCTCTAGTTTAATAAGTTTTCCAGTTAAAAGCTCTACATCTGGCTCAACACTGTATCTATATGTTGCCAGTTCTTTTTCATCGTTTGTAGATGGGCATTTGTAGGTAATTGCGTTGTCAGAATTCTCGATTAAAGAGCATTGAGTTGAGTATGTTTTTTCTGCAATATTCACAATTCTTTTTGTTGGCGTTAGTTGTGTTTGCCAAGATGTTGTTGAGTATGGCTCTAGTGTATTATAAAAGATTGGGTTAACAAATTTAGGATTATCTTTATTAGCACATGCAGATATAATTGAGCTTGTTATTATTATTGCTAAAAGTTTTTTCATAAAGTTTCTCCGTATTTGTTGTTTGTGTAATTGTATATTAAGTTTTGCTTTTTTTCAATCATAAATAAAAAGATTAGATTAAACAAAAAAAC
>CAYJKS010000139.1:0-3318 GCA_964370705.1 uncultured Azospirillaceae bacterium | reverse complement strand
GGATGGCGGGATTTGAACCCACGACCACTCGCCCCCCAGACGAGTGCGCTACCAGGCTGCGCTACATCCCGATGAGTGATAGAGTTATATTGTAAAAATATAAAAAATTCAAGCACAAATACTCATTTATAGATAATTTAATTATTAACACTTTTTGCACAACATAAATTATACTTGCTTTGCCTAGATATAGATGCTACAAATTATAAGTAATTTTTTGTTATCAAAGAGGTCAAAATGTCGCAAGTTTCATTAATCATACCACTATATAACGCCATCAAATATCTAAAACCATGTTTAGATTCTGTTGTCGCTCAAACTTTTAAGGATTTTGAGGTTGTTATTGTTGATGATGGCTCAACGGATCAAACAACTAATATAGTAGAAGAATATACTTCAAAATATTCTAATTTTAAGCTAATTAGTCAAACAAATGCAGGCGTGTCATCTGCCAGAAACTATGGGATAGAAACTTCAACCTCGCCTTATATTGCGTTTTTGGATCAAGATGATATTTTGCACCCGCAAGCAATAGAAGTCTTATACTCACTTATTAGCAAGCATCAAACAGATGCTTCGGCTTTTGGGGTAAAAACTGTTAGTGAAGATTTTGTTTTAGAAAACCCAAAGCATTATAATTTGTCGAACTTAGAAGTTGAAGTTATTGAGCATCCAGTAGATAGTTTCTTCAAAAATAAAAAAGGTGGCTCTATTTGGGTTTGGAATAAATTGTATCGCAAAGAGGCTATTAAAGGCATTTTCTTCCCAGAAGGTGATAAACCAGCAGAAGATACTGTTTTTAGCCTAAAGGTATTATCTGCAATCAACGATATTGCGCAAGTTAAAACTGACCTACTTTATTATCGCCTTAGCACAACTTCTGTGATGAAAGAAGGCATAACTCTCAAATATATAAATTCTCACAATAAAGCCGCTCAAGAAATTTATGATTATTTTATAAAAGCTAATATGCTAAAAGGCAAAGAGTTAAATTGGTTTGAGTTTTATTTATCTCGTTTTATTTTTAAGAGCTTAATCTCTCAACCTTTAAGAAAAAACAAAAACAATAAAGACATTGTAGAAACAAGCTATAAATATGCCAAAAATTTGTATATGTTAGGAGCCATAAAGCCAGAGCTTTTAGGGTTTAAGAAAAATCTTGCTTGCAAGTTATTCTTTAAGCAAAAATATTTTTTATCTAAGTTGTTTTTAAAGTAAGGTGCAAAAATGAAGGTAATAATTATAAGGCATGGGCAAACTGATGCAAATTTTCAAAAAATTTTACAAGGTTCTGGTGTGGATTGGGATCTAAATGCTACTGGAGTTTCTCAGGCGCAAAATGCTGCAATTGAACTAAAAAACTATAATATTGGCGAGATATTTTCTTCAAAAATGAAAAGAGCAAAGCAAACAGCTCAAACAATTGCAACTTCTTTGGGGGTAAAAAACACTCCCATAAATAACCTGCAAGAAGTTTGTTTTGGCGATGCAGAAGGTATGCCCTCTGATGAAGTAAAAGAAAAATACAAAGATATTTATGACATTATAAATGATGATAATAACCCGCAATCAATGACTACATCTATTCCTAATGGAGAAACCAGACTTCAAAGCCTAAGCAGAAGCTTAGAAGCTCTAGAAGTTGTTAAAAAAACTTCCAAGCATCAAATTGTAGGGGTGGTTACACATGGGGCAATTATGTATAATCTTTATGATAAATTCTTTGGCATAAAACGTAGGTTTGAAAACTGCGAATTCTTTGAAATTGAATTATAGTTTTTCTTCTATTCGAGATTTTGCAACATCAAAATATTTTGTATCTAGCTCAATACCAATAAAGTTGCGGTTAAGGTTTTTGCAAGCAACACCTGTTGAGCCAGAGCCCATCGTAAAGTCCAAAACAGTCTCGCCTTCGTTCGTATAGGTTTTTATTAGGTATTCCATTAGGGCTATTGGCTTTTGAGTTGGGTGGAGGTTTGAGGTTAAAATATCTCTCTTAAAGTTTATAATCTGCAAGGGGTAGCGTTGCCCATTATCTTGATATTCATTGGGTTTGTTGCTTTGAGAATCTACCAATATGCCTAGTTTTCCGTTTTTTATTTTATTTGTTCTTTTGGGTCCTAAGTGTGCTGTCATTTGCGGATTGTAGCAAGGTTGTTTTTTATAAAAAACATTGATTGTTTCAATCACTTTTGCGGGTCTCTTTTTTAGCTGAAAGATATTTGTCGCTCTTTCTTTTTGCCAATAAATATCATATTTATACTCATTGATGTTAGAAATTCGCAAATAACTATTAAAAGGTTCATTACCAAAGAGTAGGGTAGCTGCGTTTTCTTTTCTTATTTCTTTAATTGCGTTCCACATATCCTCAAAGTCAATAATATTGTCCCAAGAGCAAGCGGTTGTGCCATAAGGAGGGTCGGTAATAATTGCATCAACTTTAACACCTTGTTTAATCAAGTTGTTCATAATCTCAATACAATCACCACAAAATAGTTTATATTCGCTCATTTTTATCTTTTTTTAGTGCTAGAAGTTTATATATTTGTGTTTAGTAATAGGCATTTCTTCCCTCATCACTTTCTTCAATTTGCTTCATATATTTCATAAACTGCTCTAGGTTTATGGTTTCTTCTTTGCTTTCTTGATTGGGGTTATATTCTTGATATGTGCCACGTTTTTTTGAGTTTCTTAAGTCTCTTTCTTCCATTCTGCTTTGAGGTTTAGGCTCATATGCTGCTTGGGTTGCTTGATCAACAAAGTCGCTAGATTTTATTTGAATTATTTGATCAAACTGCTCATCATTTGATTTGTATCTTCCTTCTTTTTGAGCTTTTCTGATAATCCTTTTTTGCGAGCGTGATAATTTTCTTTTAGATTTTGCCCCATATTCGCTTTTAGTTAGTTTGCCATCGTTGTTTTTATCTAAGCTCCTAAACTCTTCAATCGCTTTATCGCTCCAGTCTTTTTGATAAGGAACATATTTTGCATTACAAACACCTGCAAGGCTACAAGTAATAATAGCTATTAGTGCAAAATTTTTCATACATATCTCCTTGATACAAAAATATTAGTAGAAGTTTACGTTTGATATATGATTAGACATTTCGATTTCAACCAGTTTTCCATTCTGCAGTGTAACTTTTCTATCCATACGGTTAGCAAGCTCCATGTTATGTGTAGCAATTAGGGTAGAAAGACCTGTTTCTTTAACAATTTTTATTAGTTCAGAAAAAACAGTTTCTGCAGTCTTGGGATCAAGGTTGCCTGTTGGCTCATCTGCAAGTAATAGTTTGGGGGTGTTTGCTAATGCTCTTG
>CAYJKS010000138.1:0-3328 GCA_964370705.1 uncultured Azospirillaceae bacterium | reverse complement strand
GCCATATTCTTAAAAATAAAAATAACATACAAGCAAATCTTAGGCTTAGCGTTATCATTTATTGGGGTTTCTTATATTATATTTGGAGCATCGATAAAAACTGGATTACACAGCATCAATAGTGGAGATTCTATTATGTTAATCTCTGGTATTTCTTTTGCAATTTATTCTATTTTGCAAAAAAAACGCCCAGCCCAGTTAAGCCCTGTTAGTTGGATGGGCTTACTTGCAACATCTGCATCAGTATTTTTGGCTCCATTTTTTATTTATAAACAAATATATAACCCTAATCCTAACAAAATTTCTTTAGAAGATGTTAGTGTTTTGCTTTATATGGGGATTGGTGTATCTGTTATTGGATTTTTGTGCTGGAACCTTGCCATTAACAAACTAGGGGCAATAAAAGCTGGCATTTTGTCATATCTAACTCCAGTCCTAACAGCAATAATTGCTTATTATGCATTAAGCACCGAGCTTCAAACCACTCAAATTGTTGGTGGAATTATAGTTTTTGCTGGAGTGATTATAACATCAATACCTAGCAAAAAAAATGTTGAAATCTTTTCAAAACAACAATCTTGACAAAAAAATGTTTTTGCAATAAAATTTAACTTCAAACATTATATTACTAACTAATATTATTTTTATGAACAAAATCAAAAGCATTCAAGAATTAAGAGATCTTATGGATCCATTCTTTACAACAGTATACGCCACAACAAATGGTGAATACTTTATCTTTGGCTATAACCGAAAACTGTATGATTTCTCTCCTTTATGGAAGCATCACACAAATGAAGCTGACTTTTATCTTGTTGAGATAAATCAACAATTGGTTATTATCAAATCTGCTCATATCGACACTACCAAGTATGTTCGCATCATAGAGCCGATTATTGCACTTAGAGATGAACAAAAAGAAGTTGTTGTATTTAATACAGAAAACAACAACCAAAAACTGCTGATGACCCATGTTAAAAATGAAGCAAGAAGAGCCTATTTTATCGAAAAAGAGCACGCTATGCTCTCAAGTGATGATGAGTTCTTGTGGAATGTTACAAATCACGCATGGATAAAGTTTGCAATTGTAGACGGCAAAATTACCGAAGAAATTCTGCAAATGCAAAAATAAAAGAACTAAAAGACCAGAACCCCTTAACTAGTTAAGGGGTTCTATCTTTATAACTATTTATCAAGAGTTTCTTAAAAAAATTTTTTCTATTGTATTTTTTACAATTTTTTCTATTTTTGAGCCTTGAGAGTAATCAGTTGGAGCAATAAAATCTACTCTTTTGTGACAATAAAGCTCTTTTACTACCTCTTCTGCTGACCTTTGAGCAGGCTTAAGAACCTTACCCTCATTATCTTTTATTTCTTTTTGTGCTTTAACATCTTTATTATACACCGCAATAGATGTCCCTCCCTGATAACTCACCATCTTAAAGCAAGGAACGTCTGTTTCTCCATCTCCAATATATATCATATTTGCAAAATCTATATATTTTTCATCACTCGTCATATATCTGTTTACGGGCTCGTTCTCATAATAATTTAGCACACCCTTATTTATTCTAAACAAATATTGAATTTTGCTTGTATAATTAACTGCTGTTGCAGGTTTTTCTGCAATCATTTCACTAAATTTATCACCCTTATAAGCAAACTTGCAGCCAAAGACATACTTAAAATACTTGGCAATCGATGTTCCTCTAATAATTTCTTCATTGCCTGAAGTAATAATATAATGCTCAATCTCAATATTATGCATTTGCCCATAACTATTTATTCTATCAAACCAAGTATCCAAACCACAAAAAATCTCTATATCTTTGCCACATTCCATCAAAAATCTTGGCGTTAAGGCAATGTTTTTGTCTTTTGCTTCATCTAAAATCATATTCATATAGGCCAAAATCTCGTCCATATTCTGACTTTTTGCATTTTCTTTTACCTTTGCCCAAAAAGCTCCTGTATCTTCAAATCCAAGCTTGGGCAACAAACAAACATTTTGCATATATCCTGCAGAAAGTGTTCCGTCAAAATCATAACAAATAGCAACCTTTGTTTTTTTGTTCTTTTGCATAAAAAAACCTCCGCATCAAAAAATTAAATAAACAAAAAGCTCTCTCATTGCTGAGAGAGCTTTATTGGCGGATAGTACAGGACTCGAACCTGTGCATCGTTATTCACGATGACGGATTAGCAATCCGCTGCATTACCACTCTGCCAACTATCCATAATCGGCTTAAATAGATTTATATTAACTTTGGGCTCTCGTCAATATCTTTTTTTGTTTTTTTTTAAAATTATTATAAAAAAACAAAAAAGAGGTAATTAAGAAGTCTTTTTAATAAATCAGACTAAGATTACCTCTTTTTTTAAACATTATCAAAAAACTAGTTTACAGCGTCAGACAATGCTTTTCCTGGTTTAAATTTAGCAACATTACGAGCTGCAATATTAATTGTTTCGCCTGTGCGTGGGTTACGACCTGTTGTTGCAGCACGTTTAGAAACTGCAAATGTGCCAAAACCAACTAAGCGAACTTCGTCACCACTTTTCAAGCAATCTGCAACTGCATTTGTAAATGCATCAATAGCTTTTGCTGAATCAGCTTTTGTAAGACCAGTTGCACTTGCAACGCTAGCAATAAGTTCATTTTTATTCATGAAAGGGACTCCCTATTAATATTAAATTTAACAACAAGCGATAAAATTTAACCGCTTAAAAAAATTTAAGACGCTTTTTGCCTTTGAGTCAAACAAAATCAACAGTTTTTTACAAAAAAAATGAATTTTATCCTCAAAAACAAGGTTTTTTGCATTTATCAACAACTTATTTATCAAAATACTCAAAAAAAAGCTCTCAAACAAAAAATTATGCGATTCTTATAAGAATCGCATAATTCTTAGTCATATTAGTATAAAAACTAAAATTATGGCATTTTTACCAAAGCAATTTTTATGACTTCTTTTACATCTGAAACAGGAATAATTTCTATTGCAGATTTAACATTTTGTGGAATTTCTGCCAAATCTTTCTCATTATCTTTAGGGATAATAACTGTTTTGATGCCACCACGCAACGCCGACAATAGTTTTTCTTTTAAGCCGCCAATCGGAAGCACTCTACCTTGCAAGGTAATTTCTCCAGTCATAGCCACGTCTTTTTTGACCGCTATTTTAGTCAAGGCAGATACTATGGTCGTATACATCGCCACACCCGCAGAAGGGCCATCTTTGGGAGTTGCACCTTCTGGCACATGAATATGAATATCTGTGGTAGAAAAAACATCTGGATTTATTTTTAGGCCTAAAGCATGAGCCCT
>CAYJKS010000137.1:0-3401 GCA_964370705.1 uncultured Azospirillaceae bacterium | reverse complement strand
TTTTAGGCTTGTGCGTATAAGCTCTTCGTTACGCCAAATAAGTAAGATAATATCTTCGCCAATAGGGGTTTGAGCAATGGTTGTAGAAAAATCTTTATCGGTGATTACTTCTTCTTCACCTATACTAAGAATAATGTCGCCGACCTCAATTCCTGCAAGATCAGCGGGACTATTCTCGATAATAGAAGAAACAATTGTTCCTTTGTTGCTTGAGCCTATTATTGTGGTTGTGTTTGTTTGGGTTGTAAATTAATTGGGATTGCAAAACCAATGCCCATGCTAGCTCCTGTTGAAGAAAAAATAACAGTGTTAATACCAATAACTTCTCCTTGCATATTAAACAAAGGACCGCCAGAACTACCTTGATTTATGGAGGCATCTGTTTGGATAAAATTGTCATAAGGGCCAGAAGCAATATCTCTTGACTTGGCAGAAATTATGCCTGCAGAGACACTGCTACCCAAACCAAAAGGATTGCCAACTGCTAAAACCCAATCGCCAATTCTTATGCTGTTTGAATTACCAAAAACTGCCCTTGTTAGCTTATATGGTGGAGTTATTTTTATTAAGGCGATGTCTGTTTGTTGGTCAGCGCCAATAATCTCTGCTTCTACCTGAGTATTGTCAAACAAAACAACATTAATGCTTTGAGCATTCTCTATAACATGAAGATTGGTGATTATATATCCAGATTCATCTATTATAAAGCCAGAGCCTAGTGCTGTTTTTTGCTCGTTAGCAGAATATTCTTGAGCGATAGATTCATTTTGTTGAACAGTAGAAATATTTACAACTGTTGGCATTAGAGATTCAGCTAAGTCAGCAAAAGAGCCAAATCCATATTGGGCATTTGCTAAACTAGCTGGCAATATTAGCAAAAATAGTGTAGATAGTAGAGTTTTTTTTATCATATTTATCTCATTGTTTTGCTAAAAAACTTAAAGAACTCGCTTTCTGGTGACAAAATTAGTGAGGTGTCACCATTAGATAGAGAGTTTTTGTATGCTTCTAGTGAGCGATAAAAAGTAAAAAACTCAATATCTTGCCCAGCAGCACTGTTCCAGATTTTTATTGCTTCTTCGTCTCCTTGCCCACGAATAATTTGTGACTGTTTTTGAGCATCTGCCAATATAATGGTTTTTTCTTTGTCTGCACCAGCTCTAATTATGGCAGCTTCTTGGCTACCTTGTGCTCTAAATTCTTTGGCTTCTCTTTCACGTTCTGTTTTCATACGAGCATTAATAGATTGTAGCACTTGCAAAGGTTGGTCTGCACGGCGAATACGAACATCTGCTACACTAACTCCAATTTCTTTGGCGTCTATTTTAACAGCATTGCTTATATCTTGCATTATTTGTGTTCTTTGTTGCGATAATAGATTTTGCAAGGTAATGCGCCCTAATACTTTTCGCATAGAAGAGTTTACAATCTCGGCTAGTTTGCTTTGGGCTTGTTGTTCGGTTCTAACTGTTTGATAAAACTTAACAGGGTCAACAATTTTGTATCTAGTAAAACTATCTACATCTAGACGTTTTTTGTCATTTAGAACAACTTCTTGAGCTGGAGGATCAAGGTTTAGGAGCCTTGTATCATAAAAAACAACATTTTGGATTAGAGGAATTTTTATTTTTAGTCCAGCGTCTTTAACCACTCTTACAGGCTTACCAAATTGTAGAATAATTGCTTGTTCAGCTTGGTTTACAACATAAAAACTTGTTGTTGCCAAAAATAGCAAGGCAAAAGCAATTGAGCCTAATATTATTTTTGTTTTATCTGTCATTAGTTTGCTCCTTTATTAGAGTTTATGCTGTTTAGTGGTAAATATGGCAAGACGTTGCTTCCTTTAGCAGAAGGGTCCATAATTACTTTGTTAGAATTTGCCAAAATATTTTCCATAGTTTCTATGTATAGTCTTTTGCTAGTTACGTCTTTTCCTTGTTTATATGCCTGATAAATTGAGTTAAATCTCTCGGCATCTCCTTTTGCTTTGTTAACAACGGCTTCTTTATATGCTTCGGCACTTTGTAAGATTTGAGATGCTTGTCCTTTGGCATTTGGGACAACTTCGTTACGATAAGATTCGGCTTCGTTTTTGTATCTTTCCATATCGGCTTTTGCACGTTGAACCTCATTAAAAGCGTCTACAACTTGTTTTGGTGGGTCTGCTTTTTGGAGCCTTACACGAATAATTTCAACTCCTGAGCCAAAGTCATCTAGCACTTTTTGTAGCTCAATTTTTGTGTCATCTTCAACTTTGCCTCTGTCACCAGAGATAATTGGCATCATTTGAGATTGTCCAACAATTTCACGCAAAACAGATTGAGTTGCAACTCTAACAGTTTGGTCAGGTTGCTTCATCTTAAATAGGTAATCTTGAGCGTTTTTTATTCTATAAACCACAGTTAGGTTAATATCTACAATATTTTCATCACCTGTTAGCATATGGCTTTCTGTAAAAGAAGATGAAGTGCTTTGGGCGTTTTCTCCTAAAGTAAAACTTCTTTCTTGGGTCATGCTAACTTTTATGACTTTTTCAATTGGGTATGGAAGATGATAATGCAATCCAGGATTGGTGGTGTCTACATAGCTACCAAAACGCAAAACAACAGCATTTTCATTAGTTTGAACCTGATAAAATCCTGACCCTAACCAAAGTAAAATTGCACCTAAGATAAACCATTTTATGTTAAGGTTAAATTCTTGATTGCTCTTCTTTTTTTGGGGTGTGTTTTTTGGAGTTTTGATAAAATCTACAATTTTTTCAGAATTGTTAGTTTTTGAAGATTGGTCATCTTCCCATGGGTTGTTGCTGTTTGCCATTTTTACCTCTATAATTTATTATATTGCAATAGTTAAATATATAATATAACTATAGTATAAAAACAATTATAATTACCGCAATATTAACAGGGAATAGTCGATGAATCTTGAATTTAGAAAAATTGTAGAAAAATATTTTGAAGCAAAAAACATAGAAAGTATTAAAAACTATGCAGGTAAAGTAATTGTTACTTTGGTTAATGTTACAGAAGATTTGCAGTTATCTCAACGCATAAAAGATGAACTAATGGAGCTTGATGGTGTGTTAAAAGTGGTGGTAGTTTGGACTTTTGAACAAGCTCAAGAAGAAGCTAGTGATAATTTGTGGCGTTTAAATGGGGTAAAAAAGGTTATTGCGGTTGCTTCTGGCAAAGGTGGTGTTGGAAAATCTACAACTGCGGTTAATTTGGCATTAGCACTTGCTAATTGTGGCAAAAAAGTAGCACTTTTTGATGCAGATTTGTATGGTCCATCTATTCCAACAATGTTAGGATATGAAGAACAACCACCAGTTTCTTATAATGGTAAAACTTTTGAGCCTTATTATAATTTGGGCATAAAGTCTATGTCTATTGGCTCGA
>CAYJKS010000136.1:0-3403 GCA_964370705.1 uncultured Azospirillaceae bacterium | reverse complement strand
CGAAGAGCAAATGTCTGACTTGCCCTTAAAATTATTGTCGGCAGAAATTGTCCGCGAAAAACTATTTTTGCACCTTCAAGAAGAAATCCCATATTCTTTGACAGTTGAGCCAGAAAAATGGGAAAGAAAAGAAGACAATTCTATTAGAGCAGAGATGACAATTTATGTTGAGAGAGAAGGGCAAAAAAAGATTATAATTGGACGCAATGGTGAGATGATAAAAAAAATTGGGCAATCTGCTCGCTTGGAGCTAGAACGTTTGTTTGAAGATAGAATACACTTGTTTTTGTTTGTAAAAGTAAGAGAGAATTGGGGCAATGATCCTGCTCGTTATAAGGATTGGGGCTTAGATTTTGAGGTATAAAAATAAGCTTATATTTGCTCAAAAATCATATATTTGCTAATAAGTACAAAAAATCTCCTTGATAGAAATCAAGGAGATTTTAATTTAACCAATACCTAATTGCTATTTTTGGCAGAAAGCTCTTGTTTTCTTTTCCACTTTAGCTTTGCAAACAAACGCATATCTGCAACTTGGTCAGTTTCATCAACAATTTCTTTGCCAATAATGGTTTCTATAATATCTTCTAGGGTAACAATCCCAATCCAGTTACCATAAGCATCAACCACAAGAGCCATATGCTTGCGATCTTTGAGCATAGAAGACATTACATCTTCTAGCTTTGCTTCTGGTCCAAAGCTACGCATTGGTCTGGCAAACTTGTCTATAATGTCATTGTCTTCGGCATTAAAGCTGTTTGATTTATGTACGTATCCCAAATATAGTTGATTTTCTTCATCTATAATCGGAAACCTAGAAAAAGGCGAAGATTTTACTAACTCATCAAAGTCACTAACAGACATATTTGGCTTGATAATATGCACCACAGTGCGGGGAGTCATTACGTCTTGAACATGAACCTCGGACAAGTTAAGAGTATTGCTAATTAAGCGGTATTGACTATCTGTTACAACTTTTTCATTTTCTGCAATACGAGAAATTGCTCTAATTTCTTCTTTAAGAGAAGAATTGTCTGTTGTAGTTGAGAACAAGCCCATAATATAATCAGATATATAAAGCAAAGGTTTGAGTATAAAAATCATTATTTTTACAGATTTGCACATAAAGGGAGCAAGTTGCTTCCAATATTTTGCACCAATAGATTTGGGCAAAATCTCTGACAAAATAAGAATAGCCAAGGTCATTATTGCAGATGCAATACCAAGGTAATTTTGCCCATACATTGCAGCAACTTCGGCACCAACGCCAGCAGCACCAACAGTGTGAGCAATTGTATTAAGGGTCAAAATAGATGCCAAAGGCGGATCCATATTGTTTTTTAAGCTAGATAAACTAGCATAAAGTTTAGGGTTTTTGTCTTGCATCTGAGCTATATAGCTAGGAGTAATAGACAACAAAGAAGCTTCTAGCACAGAGCATAGAAACGACACGCCAATCGCGATGAGGGCATAAAATACTATAAATAACATATCACTTTTTCTAAAAATTTTATCTAAAACGAATTTATCTCTTATTGGTTAAAAAGTCAAAACAAATTTTTATTTAACGACAATTTGCCAATCTCTTTGCGGACCTTTGAAAGTGCCAAATAAAATATCTGCCATATATTTTGTAACTAGTTCGTTATTAAACTCACGATAATACGCATCATATCCATTTTTTGCGACCTTCATACGTGCTTGTGGATTTTGCTTAAAGAATTTTATTTGGTCATAAAACTCATCTGGGGTAGAATAATAACCAGCAGTTTCTTTGCCTAAAATGTCTTCAAAACCACCTCTTTTATCTATAAGAGCCATTTGTCCGTTACCCATAATATGAGCTAGTCTGTCTGAGGCATACAAATAAACATCGTTGCGTCTGCTAAGGCTAAGTCCCATTGCAGATTGTCTAAATGCATTTAGGTACTCAAAACCATTTAGGGTAGGTTTTTCTTTTAAGCCCGCAAGTAGCCATTTAATGTCTGGTATCTTGTCAAACGAATTATCAATAATCTCTTCTACAATTGTTTGCTTACCACAAAATTCTCTTTTGGGGGTTGTTGCTGCATAAAAAACGTCATAATCAAGATTTTCTTGAGCAAAGGTTGTTCCTGTTTCTATGGCTTTGTCTACCATGTTTGGCATATGACCAATTGGCTTGCCCTCAAATCTAAATGCTTCTAGTTGACTTTTGTCGGCAGTAGAAATAACAGTAGAATCAACAACTTCTAGTCTTTTTGTAATTGCCTTGATGTTGCGGTTACAACCTTCATAAATTGGGTCGCAATTCCATTGCATAATTGGTGCGTGTGGGAACATTTCTTTGATTGCAAACAAGCTGTCATTAGTAATTGTATCGGCGTGTCCAATTAATATTGCATCTGGATTAACTACTTTTGCAAAGTTTACTAGGTGGTTATTTAGCTTTTTTCTACCCAGCCAGTTCATATGACCAAAGCCAAACATTCTACACAAATCCCTGTCGGCATAGTTTATGACCTCATAGCCATTTTTTATAAGCCCGTAAGAAATTTTTATAGGAAACCCGCACTGAAAACACCCCTTTAATCTAAGAGAGTTAAAATTAGCTATGTGTAAAATTCTTTTCATTTTTTGTTCCTTAGTTTGAGGTTGATGTTTATTTTTGCAATTATTTTTAGTAATGGTTTTAGTATTTTGGGAGCTTCGCCAGAGCCTGCAAATCTAATTGTAACATATGGCAAATTATGTTCTATGGCAATTCCCATTCGGTGGTGCCCTTGGTTGATTGTATCTTTTACGCCCATCATTCTAAGGAGCATAACATCAAGAGGAAACTCATCATTATAGCCTTTTTTCATGCTGTTATATAGCTCGCTATATTGTTTTTTTCTCTCATCTTCGGCAAAATAAAACTTAGGATTTGTAAAAATATAGGCATTTTTGGCGGTGCGAATATTTCTTTCTATTTTGATTTTTCTGATTTCTTTGGGAGGGACATGATAAACATTAGAAGAAAAAACACGATTCTTCATTCTTAGTGAACGAATAAACGGAGAAACAAAGTCATAATCTTTGATTACAGAAACAAAAGCTATTCTAACAGGCACAAACTCAATATTGTTTTTTATTGCTTCTTCAACAATTTGTCTGCCAGCAAGAAGTGTATCTTTTTTGCCAATAAGCACAATCACTTCATTGTTTGTATTTTTGTTATATTTATTCTCACAATCATCTAGATTCTTAATGTCGTTTATAGACACCTTATAAAGCTCTGATGACAAGCATATTTTGTTCATATTTGTCCTCCTTTGCTTATTTATATTACTAATTTTTATAATAATCAATTAAATATTTTTGGTTGTATTTGAGGGGGTGTTGTGGTAATATTATAATATATAATTATGAATATGGAGGCGGG
>CAYJKS010000135.1:0-3424 GCA_964370705.1 uncultured Azospirillaceae bacterium | reverse complement strand
CCAATTTTTTCAGAAATCTGTATTGATTTCAACCATCTATTATCATTTATTTTTTCATATTGCTCAGGGTTAAAAGTCTCATACTCAAGCGCTGTTTGAGTCATAATTTTGCCAAAATCATGGTTATATCTAGCTCCAACTATATAAGCTTGATTCCAATCATTATCAAGATTGTTTTCTGCATCAAAATTGTTTTTATAACGACCAAACACAGTCAAATTATCTGTAACACCATAAGCTAACTCTTGACTTATTGCTCTTGCATCACTTGTATAATTTTGACTAGTGAGTTTATAATACCGTTGGGTTGTGCTTGCTTCATAATTCGTTACAGATAAGATTTTGCCAGCAGAAGGGACATAAAATGGGTTTGTGATTTCTCTTATAACCTTCATTTGAGCCGAAGTTGTTTGCATTTTATTAGATTCGTTATTTTTAGAAACCGCCTCACCCGCATTTGCAACACTTGCAAAAGAAGATATGAGCGCACAAATAGTTAAAATATTTTTTAATTTCATCAGTTTTTCTCCATACAATTAAAATTTATCGATCTTTTCAATCAACAATACATAAAACAGTATATAAAATATATTAAAGAACAATTAAATAAAACACTTTAATCATGAATATATTTGTATGCCTCTTGCCAGCCTTTGTTATGAGTTGCACTTTTAATAACTATAACTTGAGCATTATTACCAACAAAATCTTTGACTAAAAATGGCTCTATAACTTTGTCTTTTTCGCCAACCAAGTGCAATTGTTTGATTGCAAAAAACTCTTCACTATAATCTGCCAAATTCATAGAATCTTTGAGCAAAGTCAAATTCAAATACTCACACCAAGCCTTATGATCTAAGTTGCCTGCAATGGTTATTATCTTAGACACGTTTATATTTGAGCCACCTATTGCCGCCAAACCGGCGACTTGGGCTCCACCAGAGAACCCAATCAACACAACCTCATTGTCTTTTGCTATTTGCTTTATTGCTTGCGATGTTGCCGTTATTACCTCTGGAGCAAATCGCCCTGTGGTCCAATATTTTTGCTCACACTTATCATCTTCCACATATTGGCAAGGCCTTGCCAAATATATTACATTTGGATAAGCATCACCAAAGGCAATCTCTCTAAGCATTATTGATCTTGGGGTTGGGTTATTTGTTGGATACCCTCTTGAGCTAAAAGCATTTCCATCGCCTTCAACATAAATCTTATATCCTATATTAGGGTTTTTTATTTTTTGCCAAGATGCCAAAACAAAACTTTGAGTTTTTATCTCTTTATAAACAAAATCTTGTGGAGGAACAATAACTGTCTGACAAGCAGATAACACTAATAACACAAAGAACAAAAAAATATTTTTCATCATTTTATCTCACGTTTTGCATAAGCTAAAATCTCTTCAAAAGAAGCGAACCTAAAAAATATATGGTGCCTTGCATTTGGCAGAATTATCATCTTATTTTTATAAAAATCTTTTTGGGTTTTTAGGTCAAAAATTTTATCGCTATCGCCAAAAATAGCCCCGTCAAAAACAATGTCCAGATGTTGATAATTTTCTTTATAAATATCTATTAGTGACAAATACTCTTCCTCACAATTTTCTATTGTTCTTTGCGATGAGAATTGATTATAAAGAGCTAGCTCATCTTTGCCCAAAACCATATACTCTTGCCTAAAATCCATATAATTATCTGCATTTATGCTTCCAAATACTTCCAAAATATTTGGTGGCACACCTAACTTTTTATCAAACAAATAAGGATTAGAATTTATGGCAATTTTTGTTTTTATATTTGCAATTTGTGGCGTTATGATTGCTGCAATCATTCCCCCTGCCGAATAAGCCAAAACCTCAATATTTTGATACTTTGCAAAATCAAATGACAAAGACAAATCAACATAATCAAACAAAATCAAAACATCATAATTGCTATCTTTTAGATTAGCGAATTGATAATTATCACACCCCCAGCCAGCAAAAAAAACAATCAAATCTTTTGCCCCATTATCAATAAAAAACTTCTCCATTTGTGGTCTCCTTTGCTTTATCATAATCACAAAATGCTTAAAATAATATAAAAAACAAAATTTTATCTTACCCCGAACATTGATTTTATAAAATTACAAATTACATCTAATAGTAGTTAATTTTAATTAGGAGAAAAATAATGAACAAACTTAACATATATCATGCAAATCTAGCCATTTGGAACGCAAAAATTCATAACCTACATTGGAATGTAACAGGTCGCTCTTTTGTTGCTGTTCACGAATTTGCAGAAAGACTATATAATGAAGTTTTTGAGCAATATGATGATGTTGCAGAAGCGGTTAAAATGAGAGGACAATACCCAATTGTAAAACTTGCAGATTATCTAAAATACGCCACAATAGAAGAAATAGATTCCAAAGATTATACAGATATTGAGGTAATAAAAATCCTTGAGCAAGATATGAAGATAATGCTAGATATTGCCATGCAAGCAAGACAAGAAGCAGATGACGAAAACGACTACAAAAGAGTTGCAATGTTTGAAGACTATATTGCATCTTACGAAAAAAATCTTTGGTTTATGCATGCAATGCAAAAATAATCTTCCAAGAGCGTTTATTGTCATATAAACGCTCTTATCTTTTATAAGACAAAAAACTTGACAAATATTTTTAGCTTTGATAATATGTATTTGTAAATAAATTTTTTATACTACTATTATGGCTTTTTCATTTTGTTTGGTTCTTCCAACATTTTGTTATTTTTGTAAGTATATTCAATAAATTTATTTATGGGGTTCTTGCTCACCTCACAAAGCGTAAAAGAGCGTTATATTAAACACCAAAAAAAATGAAAAAATTTATTCTAATCTCGGGCTCTTTTGGCTACGAGTTCGGAGCACTTAACTTTGCCAAAGCAACTAACGCTACAGTCCTAATTGTTCCTGAAAAGGACAACCAGAAAGAATATGAAGCAGAAGCTGCTCGCATTCTTTCTGTAATGGCTTTTTTCTACGGAAACATGGAAGTTCTTCCATTCGGGGAACCTATCCCTGCTAACACGCGTGATTTCATCACTGAGATGAAAGAGCGCAGATTGTCAGACGACGACTGGCGCCTTTTTGCAAAGACTAGGTTAGAACCGACTCTACCAAGCAACCTACCAACATTCTCTGTTCAAAATGGAACTTTATTTGTTCCACAAAAATTGATGACTGATGGAAAATGTGGCGGAACGGCAGAACAGCAGAGCTTAACTCCTAGCTGTTACAACTTTCTCAAGGAAAAAAGTGAGAACTTGGTCTTAGGCCAACATTTTCACAAAGTGAATGACCTAGAGATGGTGCAAAATCTTGCTGAAGATTTTGAACTTTATGTTCCAGGTCTAAGCGAGAACGAGGAGCTCCTAGGGTTAAGAGGTGTATCA
>CAYJKS010000134.1:0-3436 GCA_964370705.1 uncultured Azospirillaceae bacterium | reverse complement strand
ATAGTAACGATGGCTATTCGTTTATAACTGGTGTTGGAATAAAGTTTTAGGGCAAAAAAATGGCAAGGATTTTATTAGTTTCTGACAATGATTTTTTAGCAAAAGATTTAAGCAATCAATTGCATCTTCATGCTCCAGATTTTGAGGTTTTTGTTGAAGATAGTAATCAAGAAGCTTTTGATATTGTAGTAATTGATGACATGCCAAGCAAAGTGCATGATTACGGAAAAACTCCTATTGTTTTGTTGTCTTCTAATAATGATGTTTTTGATACGTCACATATCCAAGTATTGGCAAAACCCATAAAGTTGAGTGTGTTTTTAGATACAATAAATGCTTTTATAAATATTTTTGCTAATTCCGCAGACGGGATTATCTCTTTTAATCAATATGAGCTAAATTCTGGTAGCAAAGAAGTCAAGAACTTAAGAAACGAAGTTGTTACAAAAATAACAGAGCGAGAAGTAGCGGTCTTAAAATATTTGTATAAGCATAGTGGCAAAACTATTTCTAAGTCTGAGCTTTTGTCTGAGGTTTGGGGCTATAGCTTTGACACTACCACCCATACAATAGAGACACACATTTATAGACTACGCCAAAAAATAGAAATGGGTAACAAGGATTACCAAATTATAATTACGCAAGACAATGGTTATAGGCTTAAATTATAATCAATTGCAATAGGCACATGGTCAGATGGTCGCTCTTTGCTTCTAAACTCTTGAAGGATTTGAGCGTTTGAAACAAAGCTTGCCATTTTTTTGTTGCACCAAATATGGTCTAATCTTCTGCCCTTATTATTTTCTTGCCATTTGGGATTGCGATAGCTCCACCAAGAATATAGCTTTTGTGGCTCAGGAAAGATTTTTCTAACAACATCAACAAAGCCAATAGAGTTATATAGATTTGTAAGTTTTTCTACCTCAATTGGGGTATGAGATATTGTTTTGAGCATTTGTTTGTGCCCCCAAACATCGTTTTCTAGTGGGGCAATATTAAAATCTCCACAAATTAGTAGATTGGTTTTTTCAAACAAAGTTTTGTTTTGAGCAAAATATGCACCAACTTCATCAACAAAGTTTAGTTTGTGGGCAAATGACGGATTTGTTGTAATATCTGGCACATCGCCACCAGCAGGAATATATATATTATGTATCTCAATGTTGTCGTGAGTAATAACGCTAATGTGGCGTGCATCATTTTTGTTACACCAGTTGTGCTGGGTAATTTTGCCAAATGGTTTTTTTGCTAGAATTGCTACTCCATTGTATGCGGGCATACTGTATAGGGCAATATGCTCAAACCCCATGCTTTTTATTTCCTCAAACGGAAAATCTTCTTTTTTTGCCTTAACTTCTTGCAAGCAAATAATATCTGGATTTTGGTTTTGAACCAAATCTTTTATAAGTTCAAGTCTAATTCTAATTGAGTTAATATTCCAGCTAACAACTTTTACCAAGACTATCTACCTCTTTTAAGAGGGGATGTGTTTTTCTTAAACCTAAACAAAGAATTGTCTAGTTCATGGTCAGATTTGTTACCATACAAAGAAACCGTAATTTCTACACTTTGTGGGTCAACAATCTTCCATTGCTTTAGCTCAAAAGGAGAATTGTTAAAAGTAAGCGTAATTGGGGCAACCGTGTTGTTTTTGTGCTCAATTGTTGCAATTGTTGTGCCGCTGTCTTTATAAAAATAAGATATTTTTAGATTGTCATTGTCTATTTTAATGTCATTACCTAATATAACAGTTGCAGGAATATCGCTGTAATCAATATTTGTAACCTGATCCAAGTCTTTGTCATAATAAACAACAAAGTCGCCATTGCCCACAATCAAAACATTTGTTGGCTCATTATACTCCATACGCATTTTGCTTGGTTTTTGTATCCAGATTTTTCCTTCAGACACGTTTCCATTGCTTGCATTTTGCACAAAGTTTGCTTCTAGAGTTTTTATAGAGTTCAAATAACTTTCTATTTGAGCAATATCTGTTGGGGTTTGGGCATTTGCTTTAGGTAAGATGCTAACAATCGCTAGGCATAAAAATATTGACAAGTTTTTCATTTTTTTTCCTTATTATTAATAAGTCATAAATATAATTTAGTTTATAATTTTTTACAAGATATTAAATTTTTGTAAAATTATAGATTTTTTGGCAAAAAAACTAGACAAAATATTTTTTTTGTGCTAATGTGTCTATAATAATGTAGCAATTCTAATTTAAAAAAGGATAAAACAATGGCTGAAGAAACAGAAAACAAGGTAGAAATCTTAGACGTTGATGATAAGTTTTGGGATACACTTCCTAATGGTCTGTCTAAGGATACTGAGGATCCAAAAGAAATAGAAGAAATTAATAGGTTGATAAAAAAGTATAAAGAAGATCAAGCCAGAGCAGAGGCAGAAGGTAATAGTGAGCCAACACAAGAGAATACTCCTCTAGTTAATGATGAGCCAGTTTCTGCTAATGTTGCTTATGATTCTTTGAGCATGGGAACAGAGTTTAATACTTATTATATTGCTAATTACAATGGCGGAAGAGAAGAATTGCCAGAAAGCATATCAAGAGAGCAAGTAGTTTTTGCTTATATGGATTATGTTAGAGACGAGCTTAATACAAAAGGAGTTTCTGCAGTAGAGAATATGGCAGAAGCAAAAGGCGGATTCGAGAAGTTTATGGCAGAGGCGCCACAAGAGCAGAAAAAAGATTTGAACCTTTTGATTACTACTTATAAAGAGTCTCTTCAATCAGATAACGACGGTGAGAGCCGTTATATTGATCCTGATACAAAAGAATCTTTGGAAGATATTTTAGATGATGCTTTGACTCCAGTAGAAGATTCAAATGTTTTGACTGTTGAGCAAGATGGTGCAGAGCCTAAGCAAAACGAAGATGAAGAAGATTTGGAATGGGTTGCAGAGTATGACGCAATTATCAAAGATTGGAGCGACAAAAATGGTGCAACGTGGAAGCGTGACTTAGGTGACGCTGAAAATGATGTTCCTAAGCCAAGCGGCTTAAGAGGAGATTTGTTGCAAGGGGCAAGAACTGTAACAAGTCACTTTACATCTCCAAATAGTGTTTCTGTAAAAATCGAAGGCGAAGCAAAAGCAGAAGATTTTGCTGCTCAAATAGCTATTGCTCAAGAAAAAAATATGACAATAGGCTTTGGCGGCACAAGTATGACAGCTGATTTTAGAGCAGCTTTGATAGAGGCTGCAGCTATTGGCAATGTTCCTGTTGAGGGATTGACTGCCGAAGAGCAAGCCAAATATGACGAGATTTTAGCAGCTCATCATGGTGACTCTAGAGATGATGCAGAAGACACCAAAACTGATGACGAAAATGCTGATAACACCAACAGTGATGATACAAAATCTGAAGACACTAGTATAACTATGACCAAAGTTAGTGAACTAAATTTTGGTGATA
>CAYJKS010000133.1:0-3437 GCA_964370705.1 uncultured Azospirillaceae bacterium | reverse complement strand
GGCAAGGTAAACCCTGTTTGAAGCAAGACCAAGTTAGGAGGGCTTATTTATAAGTTGCACGGGGCGTTTTCAACCCACTCCAGAGGTAGGTCGCGATGAGCAGTTTAGTAATAATCTGCCAAGATGAATGACTATCCCTTTCTTTGTAGAAAGGACAGAACTCGGCTTATAGACCGCCTTTTATATATTATACTTTTTAGGAGCTTTTATATATGAACCAACAAACATTAGATAAGCAAGTTATAATTGAAGGCATAGGCTTGCACTCAGGCTTGCCCTCAGTTTTAACCATTATCCCCGCGCCTCAAGATTATGGCATTGTGTTTAAGCGTGTAGACTTGGCACATCAGCCAGAAATAAAGGCCTTATACTCAAATGTTGTTGATACCAAAAATTGTACTTGTTTGGCTAGTAAGCAAAGCCCTAAAGACACAGTTTCTACAATAGAGCATTTGATGAGTGCTTTTTATATTTTGGGCATAGATAATGCTTTGGTAGAAATCAATAATCCAGAAGTTCCGATTATGGACGGTAGTGCAAAACCTTTTTTGGAGGCATTGAGCCAAGTGGGGATAAAAAAGCAAGAGGCAAAAAGAAAATATTTGGTCATAAAAAAAGAAGTGTCTTTTGTTGATGATAATGGTAATAGTGTTAGCATAAAACCATATAATCAAGGCTTGAAAATAAATTTTGAAATTGAGTTTGCTTCAAAAATTGTTGGTTATCAATCTTTTTGTGGCGAAATAAACCCAGATGTTTTCTTGTCAGATATTGTTTCTTGTCGCACTTTTTGCGAAAAATATCAGGTAGATTATTTGAAGTCTATTGGGCTAATAAAAGGTGGTAGCCTAGAAAACGCAGTAGTTTTAGACGGAGAAACCGTTCTAAATGAAGGCGGTTTGCGTCATCAAAAAGAATGTGTAAATCACAAGGTTTTAGACGCTATTGGCGACCTATATACTGCAGGTTATCCAATAAAAGGAGAGCTTTTTGCTTCCAAAACAGGGCATTTCCATAATAACGAGCTGCTAAAGCTGTTGTTTAGTAACAAAGAAAATTATGAGTTGGTGTAAGAATATGAAAAATTATAAATTAGGACTATATTTGGTTTTGTGTGGTTTTTGTTTTTTTGTTGCTGGTTGTGCAAGCAAACCTAAAGAAACAACACAAATCAAAGAGCAAAGCGTAGAAGAGCTATATAATAAGGCTTTTTATGACTTAGAAAAAACAAAATATAAGCAAGCAGCAAAACTTTTTGAGCAAGTTGAGATGGAGTTCCCTTATTCAAAATGGGCAACCCAAGCAAAGTTAATGTCGGCTTATGCTTATTACAAAGGCAAAGAATATGATGATGCGATTATGAGCTTAGACAGGTTTTTGCGTTTTCATCCAGGAAACAGCAGTGTTTCTTATGCATATTATCTAAAAGCAATGTGCTATTATGACCAAATTGCTAATATAGATAGGGGGCAAGGCGATACTATTATGGCATTAGATGCAATGGAGCAACTGATTTTGCGTTATCCAAATAGCGATTATGCCAAAGATGTTGAGCAAAAAATTGTTTTTGCGACAGAAAATCTTGCAGGCAAAGAAATGGAAGTTGGAAGATATTATCTTAATATCAATAATTACCTATCTGCACTAAACCGTTTCTCTGAAGTAATTAACAATTACCAACAAACCAAATATATTGAAGAGGCTTTGTATCGTCAGGTAGAAATTTTTGCAATTTTGGGTATGCAAAAGGAGGCACAATCTGCTTATGAAGTGCTAGAATTTAATTACCCACAAAGCAGTTGGACTATATCAGCACAATTGGTTATAAAAGGTTAGTTTATGCTAAACAGTCTTTCTATTCGCAACGTTGTTTTAATCGACAAGCTAGACTTGGATTTTGAAGCTGGTTTGAGCATTTTGACTGGAGAAACTGGAGCAGGAAAATCTATATTGTTAGATTCTCTTGGTTTGGTTCTTGGCTCAAGAGCAGAAACATCTTTAATCAGGCAAGGACAAGACAAGCTATTGGTTGTAGCAAGCTTTGATTTGCCTCAAGCTGGCCACCCTATATTTGATGTTGCAAGTAAGTATGACATAGAATTAGAAGACGAGATTGTAATCAAACGTAGTCTTTCAATTGATGGCAAAAGCAAGGCTTTTATTAATGATCAATCGGTTAGTATTAAGGTCTTAAAAGAGTTTGCAAGCCTGTTAGTAGAAGTTCATGGTCAATTTGACAATCATGGACTACTAAATCCTGCCAATCATAGAGATATTTTAGATACTTATGGTGATTATCCTGAACTTTTGGCAGAGGTTGGTTCTAAGTTTGAGCAATATAGCAAAACAAAGATTGAGCGTAAGGAGCTTGAAGAAAAGCTAAAAAAATCGCAAATGGACGAAAAAAATCTAAAGCATTGGGTAGAAGAGCTAGAAAAACTTGCAATAGCTGAAGACGAGGAAGAGGTATTAAACCAAAAACGTTTAGAGTTAATGAGTGTCGAAAAAATATTAGATAGTTTGAATTACGCCTATTCATCAATAACAGAGCCAGCAAATATTTTGTCTTGCTTGCAGAAATCTCAATCAGCAATAGACAAGGCAAACAGGGTTGTTAATGGCAAATATGATGATATTGTTGCTAGCTTAGAGCAAGCATACATAAATGCCGATGAGGCAATGTCACAAATAAAAAACATTAGTATGTCACTAAATCTTAACCAAAACGAGGTAGACGATATATCTCATCGTCTTTACGCCCTAAAGGCATTAGCACGTAAGCACAATGTGAGTGTAAGCGAGCTACCACAAACCTTAGAAGACATGAAGAACCAACTAAAAACTATAGAGCTTGGAGAAGAGGGTTTAGTGGAGTTGGCAAAAAAAGAGCAGATATTGAGGCTGGAATATATAGCTATTGCCAAAAAACTTAGTTCAAGCCGAAAATCTGCAGCTTTAACTCTAGATAACAACATAATGCAAGAGCTTGCTCCCTTAAAAATGGAACGAGCAAAGTTTGTAACTAGCATAGCAGAAACACCTGAGAATAGTTGGAGCTATAAAGGAATAGATGTCATAAACTTTACGGTTGCAACAAATGCAAATTCTGCCCAAGGCCCTCTAAACAAAATTGCCTCAGGCGGTGAGCTGGCAAGATTTATGCTAGCACTAAAAGTTAATTTGGCAAAAAAATCTAATAATATGACAATGATATTTGATGAAGTTGATGCTGGAGTAGGTGGAGCAACAGCTCAGGCAGTCGGAGACAGATTGCGACGTCTGGCTCAAGATGTTCAAGTCTTGATTGTTACCCACTCTCCGCAAGTAGCTGCAAGTGGTAGTTGCCATTTTAAGGTAGAAAAAACAACTAAAGAAAACATTACCACTACTTTAGTAAAAAAATTAAGCCCACAAGAGCGTTCGGAAGAAGTTGCAAG
>CAYJKS010000132.1:2552-3480 GCA_964370705.1 uncultured Azospirillaceae bacterium | reverse complement strand
TTGTATAAACATCTATATCTCCAGCAATTTTCATTGCTCTTTTAGCAATATCTTCTAGCTCCAACCCATTTATATCATAAAGAGCTTTTGCTGCTGCCATGGCATAATTACCACCACTACCAATGCCAATAATTCCATCATCTGGCTCCATAACCTCGCCTGTGCCAGAAATAACCAAAGAACTATCTTCATCGGCAACAATCATAAAGGCTTGTAATTGACGCAAATACTTGTCTGCTCTCCAATCTTTTGCTAGTTCAACTGCCGCTCTTTTTAGCTGATAAGCGTGTTTTTCTAACTTTGCCTCTAGTCTTTCTATCAAAGTGATACCATCGGCAGCGGCTCCTGCAAAACCTGCAATAATTCTACCATTGCCAATTCTTCTAACCTTAACCGACGTTGACTTAAAAATTATTGCCTCGCCCAAAGTTGCTTGTCCGTCACCTGCAATAATTACTTCTTTATCTTTTCTTACGCATAATATTGTTGTCATAACTTTTCCTCAATTTTTTTTATATATATTATTTAGTTAAAGAAATTAGCTTTTGCAAGTATCTAAGTTAATATTGCAAAAAAGACGGGCTGCAATATTGCTAAAATGCTCATTTAGCTGGCTTACTTCAAATCTATAATCGCTATTTTTTGACAATTTGCTTCTTATTTCTTCGTGGTTTTGCAAGTATTCAAAAAGCTTTTCTCCCATAATCTCATCTTGAGAAATAATTTTTACCTTCGGCAAATATTTTTCAAAATATTTTTTTGCCAAAGGATAATGTGTGCACCCCAAAATCAAACTATCACAGTTAACAAATTTATGAGCATATGTCTTAACAACGACTTCAACCTTATCAAAATCATTGCTTTCTATTGCTGGCACCAATTCAGGCATTGCAACTTCTCGCACATTTAGATTAGGATTAAGTTTATA
>CAYJKS010000132.1:0-2542 GCA_964370705.1 uncultured Azospirillaceae bacterium | reverse complement strand
CTTGGCCGTTGCTGGTGTTGCAACCACACCAATGTTTTTTATTGCTTGGGTAACAGCAACCTCAACTGTTGGCACAACCACCCCCAAGACCTTAACATCTGGAGCATATTGAGGAATAAATTTTTGTTGCACATATCTAAGAGCTATTGATGTTGCTGTATTACAAGCGATTACAATAATCTTGCAATCATTTTTTATCATATATTTTATGGCATCTAGCGTATAGCTCAAAATTCTGCCAGCAGTTTTTTCACCATAAGGCAAGTTTTTGGAATCCCCAAAATAAAAATAATCATATTCTGGCATTTTGCTAATAAATGCTTTGGTAATAACTAGTCCTCCTAGCCCAGAATCAAAAACCCCAATCTTCATACAAATCCTCTGTTTTTATAAATATGGACAATCTAAAACAAATAAACCTATAAGTCTATTGTTTTTAAATATTTTAAAAGCCCCTTGCAAAGTAAAATATAGCAACTATAATATATATATGATTTTCTGAACCAATGTATTGACCCCCAATCAACATCGGCAGAAAATTTAGGTGCTTTATTTTGCATAAAAATAAAGCACTTTTTAGTAAGACTAGTAAAAAGGGCAAATAAAATGAAAATAATACCACCAAGCCTAAATGCTGGAGATGAGGTTAGAATTATTGCTCCATCAAACAGCATAAAAATAATATCTAAGCAATGCCAAGACACTGCCATAATGAGATTTGAGCAACTTGGACTAAAAGTTAGCTTTGGCAAAAACACAACTGCTACCAACCATGATCAAGTCGGCTCTTGGAATGTTGAAGATAGGGTTGAAGATATTCATGATGCTTTTTTAGATAAAAACGTCAAAGCAATATTTACTATTATTGGTGGACATAGCTCTAATGAGCTATTAGATTATATTAACTATGATATTATTGCCCAAAACCCTAAGATTTTTTGTGGTTTTTCAGACATAACAGCTTTGCTAAACGCAATCTATGCAAAAACCAATCTCACTACATATTTAGGCCCACACTTTAGCAGCTTTGGCATGATAAAAGGCATTGAATATACTACCCAAAACATGCAGAAAGTGCTCTTTGATAATGCCCCAAACCATATTAAGCCATCAAACAATTGGAGCGACGATTTGTGGTTTTTAGATCAAGAAAATAGAGTATTTGTTCCAAATGACGGACATTGGCAAATAAGGTCTGGCAATGCTCAGGGAATTATTGTTGGCGGCAACCTAAACACATTTAACCTACTACTTGGCACACAATATAGACCAAGATTTGAGCAAGATACAATCCTTTTTATTGAAGATACACAAGAGGCATCTTTGCTAACCTTTACCCGCAACTTGCAAGCAATTTTGCAACAAGACGACGCAAAAAACATCAAGGCAATAGTTATTGGACGTTTTCAAAAAAAATCTAATATTAGCAAAAATGACATAGACTTTATGTGCAACAAACTAAAAAACTATCTGCAAAACATGCCAATTATTGCCAATCTTGACTTTGGACACACAACACCTCTACTCTCTATTCCCATAGGAGGATATGCCGAAATAAAAGACGGCGAAGTTACTATTCAATCATAATAATAAAAGAGAGCACAAAGGCTCTCTTTTATTATTCTTTATCTGCACATAACACACAAATATTATGAGCTTCTGGCCTGCCTAATTTATCTGCATTGATTTCAAAAGAAACCTCTTGCCCTTCCAAAATTTTGTGTATTCCAGATTTTCTGACCGCTACAATATGCACAAATACATCTTTTGCACTTTCTGAAGAAGTTATAAACCCATATCCTTTTTTGTTATTAAACCATTTTACTACGCCATTCATCATTTTAGCAACCTTTCTAAAAAAATACAATTTTTACTAGAATTTTAATTTATACCTATTACAAAAAAATATCAAGAAAAAAATAAGTTTGACATTTAATAAACTTCTACCCATTATATAAAGCAATTACAAAATCAAACATATAAGAGAAAAAAGATGAGCATAGACATAGAGCAACGCTTAATAGATATAGAAATAGCAATTTCTAACCAGCAAAAAACAATTGATGAACTTGATGAAGTCGTAGCAAGTCAGGCAAATACAATAGATAAACTAAAACAACAAATAACTTATCTTATTAACGCATCACAAACAAATAACATCAAACCTTTGAGCGAAGAAACCACACCTCCGCACTACTAACACTAGCAAACCCTTGCGATTGTTATTGTGTCAACAGATTTTGCTCCAGCCTTTTTTAAAGCGATTGCCGCCTCTTTAAGAGTTGAGCCTGTGGTCAAAATATCATCAACCAACACAATTGACTTGCCTTTTATCTTACTTACATCTTTTACAACAAATGCATTTTTTACATTTGTTATTCTTTGCCTGCCCGAGAACTTTACTTGTGGCTTTGTATTTTTGCTCCTAATCAAAGAAGTCAAATCACAATCAATACCTGTATGGCAACTAAGTTCTTTTGCCAAGATTGCCGATTGATTGTATCGCCTTTTTATTAGCCTAAAATAATGCAAAGGAATAGGG
>CAYJKS010000131.1:0-3503 GCA_964370705.1 uncultured Azospirillaceae bacterium | reverse complement strand
TATATATTCCCAAAGGTGTAAGGTGCCCTATGGAGCTTTCTACATACTTTAGAATCAATGCCAAAAACACAGGGCAATTTGAACGCACACTAATTGTTGCCGATGAAGCTAGTTATGTCTCTTATTTAGAAGGTTGCACTGCTCCTCAAAGGGACGAGAACCAACTCCATGCTGCAATTGTAGAAATTGTTGTTTTGGACGACGCTGAGGTCAAGTATTCGACTGTGCAAAACTGGTATCCTGGCGACAAAGACGGCAAAGGTGGAATTTATAACTTTGTAACAAAAAGAGCTCTTTGTAAGGGCAAAAACTCTAAGGTTTCTTGGACACAAGTAGAAACTGGATCTGCCATCACGTGGAAGTATCCTTCTTGTATTTTGCAAGGAGATAACTCTTGCGGGGAGTTTTATTCTGTGGCGGTTACTAATAATAAGCAACAAGCAGATACAGGGACAAAAATGATACATATTGGCAAAAACACTAGCTCAAATATTGTATCTAAGGGGATTTCTGCAGGCTATTCTAACCAAACATATAGGGGCTTGGTAAAAGTTGCGCCACAAGCCCAAAATGCACGCAATTATTCGCAATGTGACAGCTTGTTAATTGGCGAAACCTGTGGCTCTCATACCGTGCCTTTTATAGAAAATAGAAGCAAGTCAGCAATCTTAGAGCACGAGGCAACTACATCAAAAATTAGTGATGAACAGCTTTTTTATTGTATGCAAAGAGGTATTAGTGCAGAAGATGCTGTTAGTCTAATAGTAAATGGTTTTTGCAAAGAGGTTATGCAGCATTTGCCAATGGAGTTCGCAATAGAGGCCGCCAAGCTCATAAATATTAGTTTGGAAGGAAGCGTTGGCTAATGGATAGCACAAACCTATATAAAAAAGCACAAGATACTTGGGGCAAAAACGCTCAATTGCTGCAAGTAGTTGAAGAAATGTCAGAACTTAGTGTGGAGCTCATAAAGCATGTAAACCGTCAAAAATCTAATCTTGTAGAAATTGCCGAAGAAGCTGCTGATGTAGAGATTATGTTAGAGCAACTAAAATATTGCTTAGGTATTGAAGAAGATATTGCTAGGTCAAAAAAACAAAAACTTCAAAAATTAAATAACTTATTAAACCAACCGAAAGACGAGTGATGATACCATTGTTAGAAATTGAAGACCTATATGTAAAGTTAGATAACAAAGAAATTATTAGTGGTTTTAACCTAACCATAAACGAGGGCGAGGTTCATGCTATTATGGGACCAAATGGTGCAGGAAAATCCACTTTATCTTATGTTTTAGCGGGCAAAGAAGGCTATGATATAACTTCTGGAACCATCAAGTTCAAGGGGCAAGATATTGCCAATATGTCTATTGAGCAAAGGGCAAGAGAGGGATTGTTTTTGGTTATGCAATATCCAGTAGAAATCGCTGGCGTGCCAACAACAAGCTTCTTAAAGCATTCTGTAAACGCACTTCGCAAACATAGAAACGAAAGCGAGCTTAATACTGCAGAATTCCTAAAAATTCTTAGAGAAGAGGCAAAAAAACTAGATATTGACAATGATATGCTTAAAAGGGCGGTGAATGTTGGTTTTTCTGGTGGAGAAAAAAAACGCATGGAGATTTTGCAAATGTCTGTTCTTCGGCCAGAGCTTTGCATCTTAGATGAGGCAGATTCTGGACTAGACATAGATGCCTTGCAGGTTGTGTCAAAAGGTGTAAATGCTTTGCGAGACGGCAAAAAATCTATGCTAGTGATTACTCACTACCAAAGGCTCCTAAACTATATTGTCCCAGATTATGTTCATGTTTTTGCTGGTGGCAAAATTATTAAGTCAGGCAATAAAGACTTGGCACTTGAGCTAGAAGAAAACGGCTATGCTAATTATATGAAAGAGAAATAAATGGCAGACATCGTGCAAAATATTGAGTTATTTGGTTCAGATATTGCTTATTTGAACAAGCTAAGAGAACAAGGTCATCAAGATTTTGTGCTTCCGACTGCCAAGCAAAATGATTGGAAATACACAAAGTTACTAAATTTATCTTTGCAAAAATTTAATATGTTGCCTTCAAGATTTTTGTTAGAAAACTTGGGGCAAGATATTTGCGAAAAATGCTGTTGCTCAAATCAAAAAGAATGCAATGGTTGCGCAAATAATATAAAAAAAGATATGCCGTTTGATTGTTATTCTTTTTATTTTGAAGACGGCAAGTTTGTGCCAATATATCCAGTTTTTGCAGAAAGGGTAGAGGTAATAACCTTAATGCAAGCAATTGTTGAAGGCAAAGCTCAAAAATATCTTAGTCAAAATGCTTCTCATTATCCTTTTTTTGCTCTAAATAACGCCTATCTAGAAGAAGGTTTGTTTGTTTGCCTAAAAGAAGGTGCTAACCTTACAAAACCAATAGTTTTGCATTATCATACCACAAATAAGGCTCCAAACATATATGCCAATATTCGCAATATAATAATTATGGAATCTGGTGCAAGTGCAGACATTATAGAATATTTTTATTATGACGGAGATATTAAGTCTTGTTACTTAAATAATGTTGTTAATGAGGTGCATTTATCGCCACAATCAAGACTAAACCATTATAAACTTCAAGATGAGTCATACAAATCTTTTCATTTTGCAACTAATTTAGTTAGGGTAGAAAAAGAGGCAAATTATAGTAGCTTTTGCTTGCAAAAAGGTGCAGAAATTGGTCGTAATCAAACAGATGTAGATCTTTTAGAAGAAGGTGGCAAAGCAAGCGTTAATGCTGGATACATAATGAACGGCTGGGCTTGTTTGGACACTAACACAAATATAAATCATATTCATGGCAATACTGATTCATCGCAACAAATAAGAGGTGTTGTTGGTGGAGAGGCAAGGGGAGTATTTTTGGGCAAAATTTCTATAAAACCAAATGCTCAACAAACTAATGCAAATTTGCTGCACAAGGCTTTATTGCTCTCAGAAGAAGCAGAAGTAGATACAAAGCCAGAGTTAGAAATATTTGCCGATAATGTAAAATGCTCTCATGGGGCAACCTGTGGTGAGCTAGACAAAGAAAAATTATTTTATCTATGTTCAAGGGGTGTTGGACTAGAAGACGCCAAACAAATTCTAATCGACGCTTTTTTAGATGATGTTATTGATTGTATAAAAAATGAGCAGGTAAAAGATTGGATAAAGTCAGCATAAGGCAGTATAATGTGTTTTTTTATTCAAAATCATAATCAACAAAAAATCGCCGTGTCGGTTTTGGGGCAAGAAAATATTGGCAACAAAAAACTTGCTTTTGTGCAACATGGGCTAAGTGGTCACAAAGGGCAAGCAATGGTCAAAAAACCAGCTCAAGCATTTGTTGACAATGGGTATGTTGTTGTTGTTTTTGATTCTAGATATTCGTTTGGAGATAGTAGTGGTAGCCTAGAAAAAGCAAGCTTGACTAGCTTTATAGAAGATTTGCAAGATGTTATTTCTTGGGCAAAAACTCAAAATTTTTATGC
>CAYJKS010000130.1:3304-3554 GCA_964370705.1 uncultured Azospirillaceae bacterium | reverse complement strand
AAGTCATTTATTTTGGACGTAAAAAGACAAACAGGACTAAACCTAGAGATTATATCTTCTCAAGAAGAGGCAAGGCTTGCAGTTGTTGGGTGCTTGCCCCTACTTAGCAGAAACATAAAAAGAGCTTTGGTTTTTGATATTGGTGGTGGCTCTACAGAAATATCTTTGGCAAGGGTGTCTAATTCTGGCAAAACCTTTGTTGAAGGTTATGTGTCTTTGCCATATGGTGTGGTTACGGTGTCGGAGGCTT
>CAYJKS010000130.1:0-3210 GCA_964370705.1 uncultured Azospirillaceae bacterium | reverse complement strand
AATACAATTATAGAAAGAACTCATAAAATATTAGAAGAGTTTGAAACTAAACACAAAATAAAAGAAGCAATAGCCAATCAAGAGATACAAATAATTGGAACATCTGGAACAGTAACAGTTTTGGGCGCGGTGCATTTGAACTTGCATCGTTATAATCGCTCAGCAGTTGATGGCTTGTCGATGAGTATTGTTGATGTAAAAAATGCTATCAATCGCATAAAGCGTATGGGTGAAGGTGGCAGAAAAAGACATGCTTGTATTGGTCCACAAAAAGCTGATTTGACTATGGCTGGTTGTGCAATTATAGAGGGTATTAGCAGTTTTTGGCCAATGTCGGAGATAAGTGTTGCAGATAGAGGGATTAGGGAAGGAATCTTGCTTGATATGATGCACAATAAGCATAATAATCAACGCAAAAGACTATATTATCGCAAAAAACATAATGGGAAGAATTATAATGAAGGCAAAAAATGTAGCAGCAATTGATTTGGGCACAAATTCTTGTCGTTTGCTTATTGCAGACCCAAAAGGTGATTATTTATACAGAAAATCTATTTCTACGAAATTGGGCAAAGATATGTCAAAAAATAACTCTTTTACAGATGAAGCAATTAAAAGAGGAGTTGAGGCATTATCTTGTTATTCGCAAATTATGAAGGAATATGACGCTCAAGAGTATAGAGCAATTGCCACAGCTGCCTGCAGAACTGCTCAAAATGGCAAAGAGTTTTTGGATATAGTAAAAAAAACTACAGGAATAGAATTGGAAGTTATAGACGGTTTTGAAGAGGCAAGGCTTAATCTGCAAGGAGCTTTGCTTAATGCTGATAAAGAAAAAGCAGATTATGTTATTGTTTATGATATTGGTGGTGGTTCTACAGAGATTACATTAGCAACTAGAGAAGATAATTCTAAGATTATTCATAGTGTTTCTATTCCTTTTGGAGGCAGAAACTCTGCCGAGTATTTTGATTTTGTAGAATATAACCAAAATACCTCTAACAAATTAGGGCAAGAGATTTCTAAATATACTCAAGCCTTTATCAGAGATGCTAATTTGGAGCAATTGAGGGACAATATTTGCTTTATGTCGACTTCTAGCACGCCGTTACGTTTGGCACATATTGCCAAAGATGCAAAAGAGTATAATCGTCAAGATGCAGACGGCAAAAAACTATCTGTTTTGGAATTTGATAAGGCTATTGCCAAAGTTAGAAGTATGAGTTATAAAGAAATGGCGGATAATAACCTAATAGGAGAAGGTCGAGCTGGAATTTTTAATCCCGCTTGCACTATTTTTTCTCAAATATATCAAGATTTGGGAGCAAAAGAAATTATTGTGTCTCTAAAGAGTGCAATGGATAAAATGGTTATTGAGTTAAACAATAATAGGAAAAGTTATGCAAGTTAAAAAATCTGGAGCAACAAAATCTATAATGGGCAAAAGAAGTTTATCGGTTAAGGTAAAAACAGCCAAATATCGCAAAAAGTCTTCTACTCAGTGGTTGCAAAGACAATTAAACGACCCTTATGTAACAGAATCTAAGCGTTTGGGGTATCGTTCTCGTGCGGCTTTTAAGCTTATTCAATTAGATGAGAAGTATAAATTTTTGGGCAAGGGTAAAACAATCGTAGATTTGGGTTGTGCTCCTGGCGGATGGACACAGGTTGCCGTTTTAAGAAACAAAGGAAGCGGTCAGGTTGTTGGTTTAGATATTTTAGAAACAGAGCCTATTATCGGTGCTACAATGATACAACAAGATTTTACGGCGATTGATGCTGCCGATAAGCTAAAAGAGCTTATGAATGGAGAGGCAGATATTGTAATGAGTGATATGGCAGCAAATACAACAGGGCATCAACAAACAGATCATTTGCGAACAATTGTGTTGGTTGAGCTTGCTTATGACTTTGCTAAAGATGTTTTGGCAAAGGGTGGAATATTTATTGCCAAAGTGTTTAAGGGTGGGGCGGAATCTGAGTTCTTAAAAGAGGTTAAGAGCAGTTTTGAAAAAGTTGCTCACTTTAAGCCAGATGCTAGCAGAAAGTCATCTCCAGAAGAATATTTGGTAGCTATTGGTTTTAAGGGTAGATCTGATGCAAAATAACGCTAGGTATCGCTCAGTTTTTGAGCTTATGCAAGAAATCTTTAAAGACAAACAGCCTGCAGATAAGATTATCAACTCTTATTTTAGAAATAGGCGTTATATTGGCTCAAAAGATAGGCGTTTTATTAGCGAAGAGATATGGAATATTATTCGTCATCGTAGCCGCTTAGAATTTGAAGCCGGTGAGTTAGACGCTCGTAAAATGTTGTTGATTTGGCTCAAAAATAAAGATATGTTGTTTGTTTTTGACGGGCAAGAATATGGGTTGGCAAAAACTAGCTCTTGTGAGTTAGAGTGGCTAGAAAATCTGGAAGAAAAGCCTTATCCAGATTATGTTGAGGCAGAGACACCTAAATGGATTTTTGACAAGGTTAATGATTTTGAGCTGTTAAAATCACTTAATAACTGTGCAACAGCAGATTTTAGGATAAACAAATATAATCAAGAGGTGATAATCCAAAAACTGCAAGATGAGGGATTTGAGGTATCTAAAACTCCATACTCGCCAATTGGTCTTAGAGCGGATTCTAGGGTTAATTTAAATAATTGTGTTGCTTATCAAGATGGGTTGATTGAGGTTCAAGACGAAGCCTCTCAAATTGTTAGTATTTTGAGCAACATAGAGCCACAAGATAAAGTAATAGATTATTGTTGTGGTGCTGGAGGAAAAAGTTTAACAATTGCTTATTTGCTAAAACAAGGCGGAAGAATAGATGCTCATGATATTGATGCTTCGAGGCTAGATAAACTAAAGCCAAGAATGCAAAGACTATGCGTTAGTAACATAAACTTGATTTATGACAATAAGCTAGATTCAGATTATGATAAGTTTATTATTGATGCCCCTTGGCAGTGGAACTTGGAGAAGGTCACCAGATTCAAAGTATCGATTAACTGATAAAAAAATTGCAGATTTGGTAAAGGTGCAAAGCCAAATACTAGAAACAGCTTATCAAAAAACCAAAATCGGTGGCAAAATTATATATATTACTTGCTCAATTTTTGATCAAGAAAATGTAGAAGTTGTTGAGGCATTTAAGCAAAAACACAAAGACATTAAAAGCATAAATTTGCGCGAATTATGGGGTAAGAAAATTGGCGG
>CAYJKS010000129.1:0-3570 GCA_964370705.1 uncultured Azospirillaceae bacterium | reverse complement strand
AAAGCTATCTTAAAAAGACTCTTAAGCTCAGACTTATTAACCTTAGCAAAAGGCAAAAATATAGTCGCTGTTATCAAAAATCTTATTGATAAAAACAAAAATGTAGGCATTTGCATAATTGCAATCTTGCCAATAGCAGCGTTTAGCCCCCAAATGCAAACGATTGCAATTGCAAAAACTATATCCTTTAGCTTCAATTAAAAACTCTCCACTAAAAAAGTGCCTACTGATCCAAAAAGCTTCTTAACTTACGAGAACGACTTGGGTGTTTTAGCTTACGTAAGGCCTTTGCCTCAATTTGTCTGATACGCTCACGAGTAACGCTAAATTGTTGCCCTACTTCTTCTAGTGTGTGATCGGTGTTCATGCCAATACCAAACCTCATACGTAACACTCTTTCTTCTCTAGGAGTTAGAGATGACAAAATACGAGTGCAAGTTTCTTTTAGATTGGTATGAATGGCAGAATCTAATGGTTGCAAAGCACCTTCATCAGGAATAAAATCGCCTAAAGAAGAATCTTCTTCATCACCAACAGGAGATTCCAAGCTAACAGGTTCTTTTGCAATCTTCATAACTTTGCGTACTTTTTCTAATGGCATAGAAAGTCTTGCTGCCAATTCTTCTGGCACAGGCTCACGTCCAATTTCTGCAAGCATTTGACGCGAAGTTCTAACCAACTTATTGATTGTTTCTATCATATGCACAGGGATTCTAATAGTGCGAGCTTGGTCTGCAATAGAGCGAGTAATTGCTTGTCTAATCCACCATGTTGCATAGGTAGAAAATTTATAACCACGACGATATTCAAACTTATCAACCGCCTTCATCAGTCCGATATTACCTTCTTGGATCAAATCTAAGAATTGCAAACCTCTATTTGTATATTTTTTGGCAATAGAAATAACCAAACGCAAGTTTGCTTCAATCATTTCTTTTTTGGCACGCTCTGCTTCTCTCTCACCTTTTTTGATTGTGTCTACCATACGTCTATATTCACTAATTGGTAAGCCACATTCTTGTGCCATTTGAGCAACACTATCTCTTAGCTCCATAATTTCTAAGCTATATTTGCGTGCAAATTCTTGCCAGTTTTTATCTTTTTTACGCGAGATATTTTCTATCCATTCAGGATCTAGCTCAGATTTTTGATACACAGCCAAAAAGTCTTCGCGTTTAATTTTACAAGACATTGCATAACGTAGCAATTTGCCTTCTAAGCCCATTAAACGTTTGTTAATACCGTTTAGTTGTTCTACCAATTCTTCAATGCGTTTAGGGTTGAGATATATTGAGCTCATTAACTCTACCAAGTCTTTTTTTACTTGAACATATTTTTTCTCAACTGCAGGCTTAACGCTTTTGCCAGCAATAATTGCTTCTACTCTTTGTCCTTGAGTTTTTTTCAAATCATCATAATAGCTAGAAATTTTGTTAAGTATTTCTAAAACAGGTTCTCTAAGAGCCTCTTCCATTGTAGCAATAGGTGCCGAAGAGTGACCACTAACATTTTCATCACTATCATCACTAGAAGAATCTGGATTTTCGTCAGAAGAAGAATCCAAATCTATTGCATCTTCGTCCTCATCATCGCTTTCTTGGCTAGTAGAATCTATTTCTATATCCGCGTCTAAATCATCGTCTATATCGTCCAAATTTTCTTTGGTGGCAAGCTCGTCTGCAACTTTGGCTAAGTCATCAACACTTTGTTCTTCTTCGTCAAATACTATTGCGTCTGGATCATCTCCATACATCATTTCTAGATCAACAATGTCTCTAAGTTGAATTGTTTCTGCAACAAGCTCATCACGCCATGCAGCAATTGCCTTAATAGTCATTGGGCTTTCGCACAAACCGTCTATCATAACAGTTTTGCCTGCTTCAATGCGTTTTGCAATAGCAATCTCGCCCTCACGGGACAAAAGCTCAACTGAGCCCATTTCTTTTAAATACATTCTAACAGGGTCATCAAACCTGCCTAATTCTTTGCCTTCAAAGTTGCCAGTTTCTTCATCTTCTTCGTTGTTTTCTAGCTCTTCTACCTCAAAGCTATCTGCTTCAGACTCAGATATTATACTAATCCCCATATCAGAAATACTCGACATAATGTCTTCTATTTGCTCTGACGATTCTTTTTCAGAAGGCAGGGCCTTATTTAGCTCTTCTACTGTAATATATCCACGTATTTTACCTTTTTCTATCATCGCGGTATCGTTAGCGTTGGTCTCATAAATATCTTGATTATCTGTATCTGACATAGTTTTCCCTAAAATTTTAAAATTTCTAGCACGATATAGCATAAAAAAACTTTTATACTAGCGTGTATTATTTAGTGACAAATTGTCAATTTGTCAAGTGCTCATGCTACAAACGTTGGCAATAATTACAAATTAGCCAAATAAACAACAAAAAAACACAAAAATTATTCTATATTTTTTTCTCTAAACAAGATTTTTTGCTCATTTTTTAGACTATTTGACTTTTCATAAACATCAGGCAAAAAAGAATCGGAAGATTCTAAACATCTTGAGCATTCTTTTATCTCTGCTTCTAGCTGTTTTAGTTGTAGTTGTGTAATTATATCATCAACATCTTTTCTAAGCTCATTAACAGGAATAGATTCTATGAATTTAATAATCAAATTATTTTCAATATATTTATCATATCCATCTTTTTTGAGAATTTCGAGCAACTTTGCCGATGTTAGGCCGTCATTTTCATGAGAAATAGAAACAAACTTATCGAGTATTGCCTGCATTTGAGCATCTTTTATCTCAAACATCCCAATTTTTTCTTCATACTCATCTATCAAGACAGGGTGCCAAAACATTGCTGCTATAATAAATTTAGCCAGCTTAGTATCTAGAGCAACAACAGATAGATTATATTGCTTTTTGGGTTGATTATTTTGTTTATTATAAAAACTCTTTTTTGGTGGAGATTTTATATTTTGATATATTTTATTTTTAACATCTTGAATATAATAATTTCTAACACTTTCATCAGCAATTTTTGCAACATCTTCAAAAATCTTTTTCTCAAACATAGCTTTTTGTTCAGGAGTTTCAATCGGTTGCTCTTCTATGTTCTTTTGCCACAACAGTTCTGATAGCGAAGTTGTTGAAGATAGTAGTTTTTCATACTCATCCGCACCCTTTTCTTTTAAGAAATCATCTGGATCCATATTATTGGGCAAAAACACATAGTTTAGTGAATATCCAGCTTTTAGATGTGGTAAAACTCTATCTACTGAGCGCATAGCAGCTCTTTTGCCGGCGTTGTCACCATCAAAACACAGTATTGGCATTGGAGAAACTTTCCAAGCCTGCATAATTTGCTCTTCGGTCAATGCTGTTCCGAGCGGTGCAACGCTATAATCAAAACCAAATTTTGCCTGAGCAATAACGTCCATATAACCCTCACAAATTATAAGCCTTCTTGCCTCAAAAGCTTTATCTCTGGCAAAATTTAGGTTATACAGAGTTCTTCTTTTATTAAAAACTGGGGTTTCTGGAGAGTTAAGATACTTAGGTTGTCCATCTCCTAAAATTCTACCCCCAAAAGCAATCAC
>CAYJKS010000128.1:0-3623 GCA_964370705.1 uncultured Azospirillaceae bacterium | reverse complement strand
CCCTAAAAGAAGAAAAATCATGACTACCCAAAAGATGATTTGCCCCTTCTTGCATTTTTTTTATATCTAAGTCAACACTAACCCACCAGCTTTTGTTTTTTTGCAAGATTAGGGGAGATTTGCGATTAGTTATTTTATAAATATAGCTACGAGATGTGGCAGAGAATCTGGCATGAAAATCTTCATTAACTCTTTGGGTACTTAGTATGCTAACAGGAGCTTTTAATAATCTCAAGTGAGCATTAAGAGCTTGTGCCAAGCGATAACAATCAATTTCTTTGTCAATTTCTGCATGAGCAACCTGACCTATGGCATGAACTCCAGCATCTGTGCGTCCAGATCCATATACCTCAACATCTTGTTGCAAAAACCCATAAAAAGCTTTTTGAATATGTTCTTGCACGCTAGGACCATCTAGTTGCTTTTGCCAACCCAATAGATTGGTTCCGTCATATTCAATAACTAACTTATATCTATAAGGCATTTATTATGCAGCTTTGGCTTCTGTTTTGCTTAATTCTTCGCTTTGAGTTCCAAACCCAAGTTTTTCTTGCACTGCCCAAATAACTTTTAGGGCATCAAATGCATTTTCACCACTAATGCGAGGAGTTTCGGTTCCATTAATGCAATTCATAAAGTGGGTTAATTCTGCTTGCAAAGGTTGGTTTGTTGGAATAAATAGTTGCTCCACACTTCCCTTTAAGCCATAATTCATCCATTCAGGGATTTCTTCTTGGTTTGCATAAGCCATACGACCTTGAGCATGCACATTAATGCTTTGTGCAATAAAATCCATATCAATGTAGTTTGTGTCTGTTGTAACGCTAAGAGTTCTAACTCTAGCTTGTGTAATGCGGCTTGCAGTAATATTGGCTGTTGCACCATTAGCAAACTCTAGGACTGCTGTAATATAATCTTTGCCTTCAGGGCTTTCTTTAGTTTTTACAGAAGCAGCTTGAACATTAACAACTGGAGATTTCATGAGTGATTGAATAACTTCAACGTCATGAATCATCAAATCCATTGCGGCATCAACGTCAGTAATACGACCAGACGCTGCAGACATTCTTTGAGCTGTCATTGAGCGAATTTTAGAAGGATCAAGCAAAATTTTGCTCATTTGTTCTACTGCAGGATTAAACCTTTCAATATGACCAACTAGCAAAGTCACATTATTTGCTTTTGCTGCGTTAATTAGTCTTTTACAACCTTCTTCGCTTGTTGCAAGAGGTTTTTCCATCAAGCAGTGCAAGCCTTTGTTTAAGAAGAACTCGCCAACATCGGCATGAGTAATAGAAGTTGTAACCACGCTCACGGCGTCTACACTTTCTGCTACTTCTTCCATTGAACTAAAAGCCTTAATTCCAAACATCTCGGCGGCAGCCTTTGCAGATTCGGCAAAAATATCATATACGCCAACAAGTTCCACATTGCTCATATTTTTATATGTTTTAATGTGATTTTTGCCCATCATACCAGCACCAATAACTGCAACTTTAATTTTTGTCATACTAAATTCCTCAAAAAATATTTATTTATGCGTAGTATATAGCAGATTCTGACAAAAAAATCCTCTAACATCTTGTTACTAAATGTTACAATTTGCAAAGGAGCTAAATTTTTTCAAAATTTATGCGGGGATCGACTAAGCAGTAGGTAATATCACTTACGAGTTTGAGTAATAATCCAACAAGTGCAAAAATATATAATGTGCCAAAAACAACAGGATAATCTCTGGTTGTGATTGCCTCGTAACCAAGAAGCCCTAGTCCGTTAAGAGAAAAAATTATTTCAATAAGCAAAGAGCCAGTAAACAGCATTTTTATTAAAAGCGACGGAAAACTAGCAATAACAATTAACATCGCATTTCTAAAAATATGTCCATACAAAATTTTATTTTGGCTCAATCCTTTTGCTCTTGCCGTCATAACGTATGGTTTGTTTAGTTCTTCTAAAAAAGAATTTTTTGCAAGCATAGAAAGGCTTGCAAACCCACCAATAACCATTGCCAAAACAGGTAGTGTAATATGCCAAAAATAATCAAGTACTTTTTGCCCCCAGCTAAGGTTCTCCCAATCATCAGAGGTTAGTCCCCTAAGCGGAAACCACTGAACATAGGTTCCGCCAGCAAAAAAGACAATCAAAAAGACTGCAAATAAAAACACAGGAATTGCCGAGCCAACAACCACCGCAAAACTTGTCCATACATCAAATTTTGAGCCGTCTTTAACTGCTTTTTTTATTCCTAACGGAATAGCAATAAAATAAATAATCAAGGTTGACCACAATCCCAAAGAAATAGAGACAGGCATTCTTTCTACAATAAGCTGCCACACAGATTTGTCTTGATAGTAGCTTTTGCCAAAATCAAAAACTGCATAGTTTTTTATCATTTGCCAAAATCTTATATGGGCAGGCTTATCAAAGCCAAATTGTTTTTGTAGCTCAATGACCAAATCTTCTGGCACCCCTTGTGCTCCCTGATACTCAATAGTTTTTGAAGAGCTTGCAGAAATATCAGAGCCAGCAGTTATTTGTGATTTTGCATCAACATTCATGCCCCTATACTTGGCCAAAATATGCTCAACTGGTCCTCCAGGGGCAAGTTGGACTATTGCAAAGTTAATTAGCAAAATTCCAAGTAATGTTATTGGCACAAGGGCTAGCCTTTTAATAATATAATTTCTCATTTGTTTTTGTCCTTTGCCCACCAAGTGCTTGGAATAAATCCAGTTTTTGTATTGAGTTTGGGATAATCTAGCCAATTATGATAAGCAACTCTTGTATAAGGAGAATACCATTGCATTATCATATAATGTTCGTTTAGCAGAACCCTGTCTAAGGCAGTAATATGAGCCACATAATCTTCTTTGTTTTGGGCAGAAACTAACCCTTCTAAAATCTTGTCAATTGCAGGATTCTCAATACCAATTAGATTGTAACTACCTTTGGTATTGGCGTTTTGGCTTCCCCAAAACTCTTTTTGCTCGTTACCAGGAAGGTTGCTAATTGGAAAAGTAATAATTGCCATATCAAAGTCAAAATTATCTAACCTATTCTTAAATACATTTACTTCCAAGTTTTTAAAAGTTGCGTCAATTCCAATTTTTTTAAGATTTTGCAAGAATGGGAGCATAATTCGTGTAAAAGAAGCGCCGTTAGCAGCATTGCCAACAATTTCTATTTGCAAAGGTTCTTTTGTTTCTATGTGCGTCATTTTGCCATCTACAAAATCGTATCCTGCTTGGTTTAGGAGCTCAACGGCTTTTTTTAGATTATTGCGAGAGCTAACATAGTCAACATGAGTTGGCGTTGTGGGTTCTTTTATAAAGATGTCTTTGTCTAGCAAATCTTTATGTTGATTCAAAATGTCTAATTCTTTGCCCTTAGGGAGTCCTTTTGCCTCATAACCACTATTTGTAAAATAGCTATTTAGGCGATTATATTGGTTATAAAAAAGATTTTCTTTTGCCCACTCAAAATTAAATGCATGGTCAATAGCTTTTCTTAGTCTTTTATCTTTGAACTTGTCTTTGCGGATATTAAAAGCAAAATTTTGCAAACGAGCAGTTTGATTATGTTCAATTTCTTTTTTGATTACCTTGCCACTATTTACAATATTA
>CAYJKS010000127.1:0-3677 GCA_964370705.1 uncultured Azospirillaceae bacterium | reverse complement strand
ATTAATAAGCACATTGGGCAAAAGATAAAAGCTAGAAGAAAACAACTTCGTATAACTCAAAAAGAACTTGCACAAAATCTTGAAGTTAGTTTGGGTCAAATGTGCCAGTATGAAAAAGGTAACAAAAAAATATGTGCCGAAATTTTGTGGAAAATTAGCCAGATACTAAAAATAGATGTAGAATATTTTTTTGATGATATCGATAAAGATATAGAATATGCTCAAATAGATAAAGAGCAAGAAATCTCAATAGATAAGGACTATGAACTTATGCAACTTATTTCTGCTTTTACTAAAATTTGCCAAAAGCAACCCAATTACTCAAAACATATAATCAAGTTGGCTAAAATCTTAGCAAAGATAAAATAAGCTAATTTCTTTGGGCTAAAAAAACTCTCTTAGAGAGTTTTTTTTATGGCAATGTTTTTGTTGTTAATGTTAATTTGTTTTTAATCTTGGTTATATTTTGATTATTGAATTAGTATTTATAACTAAATCAAAGATATATATTATGTGGTTAGGTTTTAGACTTCTAACAATCAAACCTAAAAAAACTTTTTTAATTTTTTTTAGAAAAATGTGTTTGGTGAACCATGTCTGGGTATAAATAAAAAAAATCCCATTAGGTTTGACCCTTTGGGATTAAATGGTGCCGACAGAGAGACTCGAACTCCCGACCCACCGATTACAAATCGGTAGCTCTACCAACTGAGCTATGTCGGCATTGCTCAACGAGATGTTTTATATAAGATACTTTGATGCTTGTCAATAGATATTTTTCTATTTTTTAATTTTTTTATTTTTATTTGTTTTAACTTCCACAAATAACCCCAAAATAAAACAGCTGCACCAGATACCCAAGCAACAGGAGCAGAAAGAGACAAACCTAAAAACCCTAATCTGTCTACCAAAAATGTTATGGCTAAGGCTCTTGTTACTAGTTCTAAAATGCTAGATAATAAGGTAATAAAACTATTGCCCATACCCTGACAAGCACCCCTAAAAATATTTGTCCTAAGAAAAAGTAAAATAGTATAACCAAGTTGAGATATGTAGAAGATAAGTCTAATACATTAGATACAATAGAAGAGTCTTCTTGTTTTAGGAATAGCATAATTAGGTTTTTGCTAAATGCAAAGGTTATAAGGCTTAAGATAACACTGGTTATAAAAGATATTTGAGAAGCTTGTATTACTCCTTTTTTTACTCTGCCCATCATATTTGCACCGTAGTTTTGGGCAACAAATGTTGTAACCGCCACTCCCAAAGATGACAAAAAATTGCCTGTAAGTTGTTCTATTCTAATTGCAGCTGTTAGTCCTGCAATTGCTTCATAGCCTAGAGAGTTGCAAGCAGTTTGCACAATGCTTAGAGATAGAACTATAATAGAAAATTGTAATGCCATAGGCAACGCAATATATAGGTGCTCTTTGCAAAAGTTATAGTTTATCTTCCATTCATTTGCTCTTGGCTTGAGCATAGGGTAGCGCTTGACAATATATATTAGGCACAAAATAAGAGTCACAAAAATAGCTAAAATTGTGCCATATGCAGAGCCTCTTATGCCAAGTTTGGCATATTTGATAAATACATAGTTTAAGCCTATATTGCAAATGCTAGAAAATATTAGAAAATATAAAGGGGTTTTGCTGTCACCAATGGCTCGCAAAAAACCTGCTAAGAGATTATATGTTGATATAATTACCCCAAAAGATGTTATGATGGTCAAATATGATTTGGACATGCCAATAATTTCTGGCGGAACTTTTGTGATATGTAAAATATTGTCTAGTGATAAGTATAATAAAAGATTGCATAAAAGGCTAAAAGCTGTTGCCAAAAAGCTAGATGTTGCAACAGATCTTCTCATTTTAGTAAAATCTTTGGCGCCAAAGCTTTGTGCAGTTATAACCGTTAGTCCTTGTGTAAAGCCAATGTTGATAACAATCGTAGAAAAAAATATTGGAAAAGATGCGCCAATTGCAGCTAAAGCCTTAATTCCTATCATTTGTCCAACCATTATAGTATCGCAAATATTATATAGCTGTTGCAAAATGCTACTTACGAGCAAAGGAATAGCAAAAAATATCATTAGCTTAAAGGGCTTGCCTTTGGTCATATCTAGCATTATTTTACTTTCTATAAAAAACTATAAAGAAGAACAAGCATCTTTTAGCCATAACTTTTGATTATTGTCAAGATAAGTAGATATTTTGTTATAAATATTTTGATGATATTGATTTATCCAGTTTATTTCTTCTTTGTTTAGTAAGTCTTTGTTAATTAAAGACTTGTCTATTGGAACCAAGGTTAGCGGAACAAATTTTAGCATTTTTTGCTCAAAATCTGAGTCGCAAATTTTTGTGTATGCCAAGTTTTCTATTCTAATGCCAAAATTGTCTTGGCTGTAATAACCAGGCTCAATAGAAAAAACAATATTGTCTTTAATCTTATTGGCGGTGTCTCTAGGGCTAATGTTTTGAGGGCCTTCGTGAACATTTAAAAAACAGCCAACCCCATGTCCTGTTCCATGTGCATAATCTAGTCCTTGCTGCCACATATATCTTCTGCAGATTGCATCTAGTTGAGAGCCGTTGCAATAAAGCGGAAACTTTGAATTGGCAAGACTAATGTGTGACTTGAGAACAAGGGTAAACTTTTGTATCATCTGAGGAGTTGGAGTGCCGATTGCAATTGTTCTGGTAACATCGGTTGTTGCCTCAAGATAATGTGCTCCACTGTCAATTAAGAGTAGGTTGTTGGCTTGGAGTTTTTTGTTGCTCTGAGCAGACGGCTTATAATGAATTATAGCACCATTGCTTGCAAATCCGGCAATGGTGGCAAAGCTATTTGCATAAAAACTTGCCTGTTTTTTTCTTAGTTCCAAAAGTTTGCTGACAATATCTAGTTCGCTTTTTTCTTGCCAGTTGTCTTTTATCCAATACAAAAATTGACAAAGGGCAACGCCGTCTTTTATGTGAGCGTCAATAAATCCTTTTATCTCTGTGGGATTTTTGATTGCTTTTAGGCTTTGGCAAATATCTATGTTAGAGATTTTTTGTTTAATTTTTAGCTTATCTAAAATAACTTTTATGCTATGTGAAGTGTCTTTTATTGGTAGGTAAAAGGTTTTTTGTTGATGATTTTTAAACTCATCAGCAATTGCTGAGGTTGGTAATAGCCTAAAGTGATGGTTTGCGGGCATATTAAGATTGTCTGCAAACAAGGTAATTGATTTATCTAATGTGACTAAGGCAAACGCTCTTATAATAGGAGAATGCTCTAGGGCATTGGAGCGTAAGTTAGTTAGCCAAGAAACACTGTCTGCCAAAGATATAAAAGTTGCTTGGCACTCGTTATTTTTTATTTCTTTTTGAAGAAGTTCAAGTTTTTGACAAGATTCTAAGCCGCTATATTTTTGTTCATAAATAAAGACGTTGGCAGAGTTTGTTGGTGATATTTGATTTTGCTGAGCAAAAGTTATTAGTGGAAAAGCTTTTTTGTATGAGTTTATTTCTTCAATAGAGTGATGCCATGGATTATACTCAATGACGGCATTTGCGGCAAGCTCGCTTTCTATTAGGCTAACGAAGTGGTTGGTTTGAGGTGTAGGAATTTGTATAGTACTTGTATCTACTTCTAAGTTAGCTTGTATTTGATACCTGCTATCTGTTAGC
>CAYJKS010000126.1:2549-3688 GCA_964370705.1 uncultured Azospirillaceae bacterium | reverse complement strand
CCCATTAATCATAAAAAAACGCCCACAAAGTGGACGTTTTTTTTGGCAGGGGCAGAGATTGTCCTCGACGTTACCCGAAAGGGTAACGCTTGTTCCACTACGCTCGTTCAAAGCTAAAGCTTTTCATCGCCATACTTTGTCTGGCTCTCGCTTGTAGTCGAACTCACTTTGTCGTGAGTTCTTATCAACAACCCCATTAATCATAAAAAAACGCCCACAAAGTGGACGTTTTTTTTGGCAGGGGCAGAGATTGTCCTCGACGTTACCCGAAAGGGTAACGCTTGTTCCACTACGCTCGTTCAAAGCTAAAGCTTTTCATCGCCATACTTTGTCTGGCTCTCGCTTGTAGTCGAACTCACTTTGTCGTGAGTTCTTATCAACAACCCCATTAATCATAAAAAAACGCCCACAAAGTGGACGTTTTTTTTGGCAGGGGCAGTAAGATTCGAACTCACGACACCTGGTTTTGGAGACCAGTGCTCTACCAACTGAGCTATACCCCTATAAATATTTGCAAGGCAATATCTTTAATACACAAATATAAATAATAAATCAAGAACTTTTTTACAAATAATTTTGTTTAGCCGTCTTCTACATGAATTAATATAGACACACTGACCATTGTAATTACTAACGAAGGTGTCCAAGTGGCTAAAATAGTTGGAATATAATTGTTTATGCCAAAAGCATAAACAAGTTGTGATAAAAAGTATACAATAAACCCTGTAGAGATTCCCCCAATTACCAAAAGCATTACTCCGCCTCGTCGTGTATTGGCACGCAAGGCAAAAACTGCTGCAACCAAAACCATAGCAACTAATAAAAATGGAGAGGCCCACAAAGACATATATCTCATGCTATGTCTTAATGCCGAAAAACCAGATTTGTTATAAAAATTTATTGTATCGCTCAAGTTCCAAAAAGATATTGCTTCTGGATCTATAAAATTTTCTTTTACTCTGTCTAAGGTTAATGACGTATTATAATCTATGTTGTTAATATATTGTGTGGGTTGTCCTGCTTCAAAAATTTTAACATCTTTAAGTTCAACCTTGCCATCTTTAAGTTCTGCAGCATAAGCCTCAACTCTTTTGATTAATTGAGAACGCTCATCCATTTCTAAAACACTAACGTTTCTT
>CAYJKS010000126.1:2048-2479 GCA_964370705.1 uncultured Azospirillaceae bacterium | reverse complement strand
ATACGTTCTCTAATCCATAATCCCTTATTAGAAAACAACATTGCTTTGTCATTTTTTGTCTTAAACCTAAGTGTGTTTGTTTCATAAGCTTCATACATATAAGCAGAAATGGGGTTGATAATCATAATGTTTAAAAAACCAATAAGCAAAGCTGCTAATAAAATTGGAGCCAAAAATCCCCATACAGATACTCCTGCTGCACGAATAATCACAAACTCATTGCTACGACTAAGCTTCCAAAAAGTTATCATTGCAGAAATCATCATAATAAATGGAAACACAATCTCAAAGGCACGAGGTAGTCTAAGTAGAGCCATTTTGAGCACAAATCCTATTCCCATATCAGGGCGATCAGATACACGTCTTAATTGCTCAATTATCTCAAACATAAAGATAATGCTTGTAACCATTAACAAAACAGATAAGAAGTT
>CAYJKS010000126.1:0-2038 GCA_964370705.1 uncultured Azospirillaceae bacterium | reverse complement strand
AATGATTAAATATTTGGTTAGATATTTGCCTAAGATTGATGTTGGTTTCATTTGTTTTGTTCTTTGCTATAATTACATAAATTTGTTTATATCAAAATAAAAAAAATTGCAAGATTATTCGCCGTTGCCTTCTTTTATGAGCTTGTCAACAAGTTCATTTAAGCCAAATAATTGTCTAACCCTCTTCATTCTTTCTCCAGATATGATTCGACGTATTTTTTCTACCGTGTCTTCTAGATCGGCATTAACAACCACGTAATCAAATTCTTCCCAATGCTTCATCTTCTCAAACAAGATATTCATTCTTTTTTCAATAACTTCTTTGCTGTCAGTGCCTCTTTCTTCCAAGCGTTTTCTAACTTCTTTTATAGAAGGCGGCAAAAGATAAATAGTAACAACATCGTCTTTTGCTTTGTCCTTCATTTGTCTGGCACCTTCCCAGTCCATGTCAAAAATAACATCTTCGCCAATATTGATAAATTTGTCTACTTCTGAGCGCAAGGTTGCATATCTGTTGCCATACTGAGAGTCAACATATTCATAAAAAGCATCTTCTTTTTTTAGCTTGTCATATTCTGCATCGCTTATAAAATAATAATCTACGCCGTCAACCTCGCTGTGTCTTTGGGGTCTGGTTGTAACAGATATAGAGAACTTGATGTTGTTATCTCTTGCTAATATTTGCTTGATTATTGTTCCTTTGCCAATTCCAGAAGGACCTTCAATAACAAACATTGTGCCACGTCTAACTTTTCTTAATCTATCTATAATTTCTAACATATTGGCTACTCCATATTTTGCACTTGTTCTCTAAGCTGTTCTATTAGTGCTTTTAGCTTTATGCCGTAGTTTATGATATTAATATTGCTGGCTTTTGAGCAAGTTGTGTTTGCCTCGCGGTTGAGCTCTTGGCATAAAAAGTCAAATTTTCTGCCAAATGTTTGGTTGCTTTCTATTATTTCTTTTGCAGAAGCAATGTGAGCGTCTAATCTGTCAAGCTCTTCTCTAATGTCAGCCTTGTTCACTAACAAAACAACTTCTTGAGCTAGTCTTTCTTCGCTTATTTTAATGTCATCATCGATTAGTTCTTTTAGTTGTTGTTGTAGCTTGGATTTTAGCTGGTTTGGTAGGTTTTGCGCGTCACTGGCAATATCTGCAACAATTGCTTCAATATTATTTATCATATCTAACAAAATAACTTTTATTTTTTGTCCTTCGTTTTGGCGATCTTTTTGTAATAATTTGCAAGCATCTTCAAAGCTAGTAAATATCTCTGGAGATATTAACTCAAGTAATTCCTCATCATAAGAACTTTGTTTGTGCTCAATTACACCATTTATCTTAAACAGCTCACCAATAGATGGTTTTTGGAAGAAGTTGCTATTTTGCTCAAAAACTTCTGTGGCTTTTTGGGTTAGTTGATTTAGCAAAGAATCGTTGATTTTTATTTGGTTTTCTTGGTGTAAGATATTAACCTCAAGAAAAGCACTAATGCTTCCTCTTTCAAAATATTTTTGACCTATGGCTTTGAGCTCAACTCCAAGTCTATCTAGCCATTGTGGAAGCTTATATTTTATGTCTAGTCCTTTGGCGTTGACGCTTTTAATCTCCCAAGCCCAGTCGATTATTATGTTATCTTTATGAAACTGCCCCTTTTTGCGAGCGAATCCTGTCATGCTAGATATTTGCAAAAATTATCTCCTTTATTTTTTTATTTCTGCTATTATAATACAAATAGTTTAACAAAGATTTATTATTTAGGAATAAAAAATGGAAACAAAATTCAAAAATGTGTTAATAACTGGGGCTTCTTCTGGAATTGGTGAGGCGTTATGTTGTTACTATAGCGCAAGTGGAGCAAAAAATATTTTTATTTGCGGACGTAACAAAGAAAAAATTGCAGCAACAAAAATTGCTGCAGAAAAATTTGGAGCTAAGGTTTTTGAAACAATTCTTGATGTTACCAACAAAGAAGAAGTTAGAAAATGGATAAAAAATTGCAATAAGCAAGCAGAAATTAATTTGGTTGTGGCAAATG
>CAYJKS010000125.1:0-3725 GCA_964370705.1 uncultured Azospirillaceae bacterium | reverse complement strand
CAAACATAAAGTTTCCGTATGTAATAAAGCCTGTTAGTGATGGCTCTAGCGTTGGTGTTTTTATAGTAAAAAATATAGATGATACAAAAAAAGTTAGCTATGATAATGAGCAAATAGAATTATTGGTAGAAGAGTTTATTCCTGGGCAAGAAATTACGGTTGCGGTTATTGATGGCAAGGCACTAGCAGTTACAGAGCTTTGCCCTAAAGTAGATTTTTATGATTATGAGGCAAAATATACAAACGGAATAACCGAACATATTATTCCTGCAAATATTGGAGAAGACGCAACTAAAACGGCAATGGAATATGCCCAAAAAATTCATAATCTTTTAGGGTGTAATATTATTTCGCGTAGTGATTTTAGATATAATAAGCAAGATGGTGTTGTTTTTTTAGAGATAAACACTAACCCTGGATTAACTCCACTTTCTTTGGTGCCAGAGCAATTTGCATATTGTGGCAAAAGTTATAATGACTTGTGCCAAATTTTGGTAGAAGGTGCAACTTTTCGCAAAATTAATGAGGTGCAATCTTGATGTATCCTAAAAATAGTGTGATTGTGATTGCAGGCTCCACTGCTTCGGGCAAGTCTCAGTTAGCAATTGACTTGAGCCTAGAGCTAGACGGTGTAGCTATTAATGCTGATGCTAGTCAAATATATAAAGATATTGGCATTATTGCAGCATCTCCAAGTCAAGAAGACAAAGATTTAGTCGAGCATCGATTATATGAATATGTTGACGGCAACACAAAGAGCAATGTTACAAATTGGCTAAATGATGTTGTTGCAGAAATAAAACGTGCTTGGGAAAAGGGCAAGCTTCCGATAATTGTTGGAGGCAGTGGTCTATATATTGACAACTTAATAAATGGTGTAACACCAATACCAGAGGTTGATAAAACCGTTAGGCAAAAAGTTTCTCAAATGCTAGAAGAAAAAGGTGTAGAAGGGCTTTATGAGGAGTTGGAGCTAATAGATAAAGACGCTGCTCAAATGCTTAATCCTCAAGATACAACAAGAGTAAAAAGAGCCTTAGAAATATTTTTGGGAACAAAAATGTCTATTTCTTATTGGTACCAAGAGCCGATGATAAAAAAAATTCCGCAGGCAAACTTTTTTGTAATAAAACTTCTTCCTCCAAAAAATATTTTAGATGCCCGATGCGATATGCGTTTTGATATAATGATGAACCAAGGAGCACTTAAAGAGGTCGAGAATTTGGCAAAAAAGAATATTCCAGTTGATTATCCGATTATGAAGGCAAAAGGAGTGCCAGAATTACTAGCTTACATAGATGGCAAAATGAGCTTAGAGGAGGCAATTAGCCTAGCAAAAATAAGAACTAGACAATATGCAAAAAGACAAATAACTTGGTTTAAGAATAAGCTAGATGCAGATGTTGAATTGCTTGCTTGTTATAATGGGCAAAAAGATTTTATAACAAAGGTCAAAAAACAATTGCAAAACCGAGTCTAATAGTATAAAAATTTAATAAATATCAATAACTAAAAATTATAGAGGACAAAATACAATGTGGCAAAAAATAATGGGCCTGTTATCGGCAGATATGGCAATAGACTTAGGAACAGCAAATACTTTGGTTTATGTAAAAGGTAAGGGTGTTGTGCTTAATGAGCCTTCAGTAGTTGCGATTGAAGAGCAAAGGGGCAAAAAGCACGTTTTGGCCGTGGGTTCTGAGGCAAAGCAAATGCTTGGTAGAACTCCAGGAAACATTCAAGCTATTCGTCCTTTGCGTGACGGTGTTATTGCCGACTTTGAAGTTGCAGAAGAGATGATAAAATATTTTATTCGCAAGGTTCATAATCGCCGTTCTTTTGCATCTCCATTGGTAGTTGTTTGTGTTCCTTCTGGGTCTACTGCTGTAGAAAGAAGAGCAATCCAAGAATCAGCCGAAGCCGCTGGTGCACGTAAGGCATATTTAATAGAAGAGCCAATGGCAGCAGCTATAGGTGCAGGTTTGCCAGTAACAGAACCAACAGGTAGTATGGTTGTAGATATTGGTGGCGGAACAACAGAAGTTGCTGTTTTGTCTTTGGGAGGTATTGTTTATGCTCGCTCTGTTAGAGTTGGTGGAGACAAAATGGATTCTGCAATAATTTCTTATATTCGCCGTAATCATAACCTTTTAGTTGGCGAAACTAGTGCAGAAAGAATCAAAAAAGAGATTGGTTCAGCTTCTTTTCCACAAAAAGGAGAGGGGCGTAGTGTAGAAATTCGTGGTCGTGATCTTATGAATGGCGTGCCAAAAGAAATTACAATTACTGAGCGTCAAATTGCAGAAGGTCTAGCCGACCCTGTTGCACAAATTGTAGAAGCAGTTAAGGTTGCTTTAGAAAATACTGCACCAGAATTGGCAGCAGATATTGTTGACAAAGGCATAGTCCTAACAGGTGGCGGAGCTTTGCTTTCTAACTTAGATCAAGTTCTTAGAGATGCAACAGGCTTGCCAGTTTCTATTGGCGAAAATCCTTTGGCTTGTGTTGTAAAAGGAACAGGAACTGCCCTAGATGAGATAGATAAGTTCAAGAACGTATTATCTAGTATGTATTAATAGTCAAATATTTTTATAAAGGAGCTTGCTATGACAAAAAAAATAATTTTATTACTTTTAATAGTGTCTTTTTCTTTTGTGTGTCCAGTTGCTTATGGCAAAAATAGCAAGTTTCTTTCTTTAGACTTTTGGGACAAAGCTACTCCAGAGGTTGTTAAGTCTGAGATAAAAAATGGTGCAAACGTAAATGTTATGGGCAAGCACGGATACACTCCATTATCAATAGTTGCAAAAAACGCCAAAGATGTTAGTTTGTTGCAAATCCTAATAGAAAATGGTGCAAGAGTTAATAGCAAAAACGAGGTTGGAGTAACTCCTTTAATTGTTGCTTCTACATATAATCACAACCCAGAAGTTATTGAATTTTTGATAAATTCTGGAGCAGATGTTGATGCTCAAACAGATGTTGGCGGAACAGCTCTTATGGCAGCTGTTATAAATAACAAAAATCCAAAAATAGCTCAAACCTTAATAAAGATGGGTGCTAATATTAACAAACAAAGTTATAATGGCACAACAGCTTTAATGGCAGCTGGTATCAATAATCAAAATACTAAGCTAATCAAAATGCTCATAAACAATGGTGCAGATGCAAAGATAATAAATGATGATGGTAATAATGCACTAGTAGAGGCTGTAATTCATAATCCAAATGCTAAGGTTGTAAATTCTTTGATTAGAAGTAATACTGATGCCGATACCAGAAATCTAGGAGGCTATACAGTGTTGATGCTTGCTGCCAAAGATAGTATGTCTGCTGAGGTTGTAGAGCTTTTGGCAAATAATAGTGCCGATATAGATTCTAGAAGCAAATCAGGACAAACAGCCCTAATGTTTGCCGCAATGAATAATCATAGCCCAAAAATTGTAGAGGCACTAATAAACGCTGGAGCAAATATAAATGCCAAAGACAGTAGTGGCACTTCGGCACTAATGTTTGCAGCTATATATAATCGCAACCCAGAAGTTATTGACCTATTGCTTAATGCTGGTGCAAATGCCGCTAGTGTCGATGTTGACGGCAAAACAGCTTTTGATTATGCAAAAGAAAATAAGGCACTATATGACACAAAGTCATATTGGAAGCTAAATGATTTGATTTATAAATAATCTTAGTCTAACAAGTTCAATCAACTATATGCCAAAGTT
>CAYJKS010000124.1:2851-3784 GCA_964370705.1 uncultured Azospirillaceae bacterium | reverse complement strand
TGGTCTAAAAACAGACCCGCAAGCAAATAATATTGAGAAGTGATAGTTGTGGAAAATAAAGCTCTATATAAATCTTTGATATTGCACATTGCGGTGGTTTTTTTGCTAATAGTAGAAATGCCATCTTTTTGGCGTAAAGATTTTAAGGTAGAGCAAGTTCCTATAATTGTAGATTTGGACGAGATAGACTTGTCTGAGATAACTAATTTGCCATCTAAGGCAGAAGTTGGTAAAGTGGCGCAAAAAGCTAGTGTTGTTAAGCCTCAAGAACCAAAGCCAGAGCCTAGCCCAAAGGCTGAGCAAGAGGTGGTCAAAAAACAAAAAGAAATAAAATTAGAAGAAGTAGAAAAAAAGCCAGTAAAAAAGAATATTGTGCCAATGCAACCTTCAAAGCCAAAACCGCCTAAAAAGGCAGAGCCTAAGCCCAAACCAAAGCCAAAGCCTCAAAAGGAAGAGCCAAAAACAGTTAAGCCAGATACTTTGCTTAAAAATTTGATGAAGTCTGTTAACTCAATAGAAAAAAACTTGGGGCAAAAAGATAACAAAGAAATAATCAAAGAAGGAACAAAAGTCGCTAATATGGGAATAGACGGCGGAACAGTTGGCTCATATTTTTCGGACCTATCTATTACAGAAATTGATGCTATTGCAAGTAGGCTAAGACAATGCTGGAACTTGGATCCTGGAGCAAGAGGTATCGAAGATATGATTATAGAAATTAGAGCGTATCTAAATAAAGATGGAACGGTTAAAAGAGTAGATATATTAGATAGTGTAAAATATAAAAGTGATAGTCATTTTAGATCAATTGCTAATAGTGCAAAAAGAGCTGTGTATGTTTGTGCTCCTTATGCTATTTTGGCAAAAAAATATGGTGACAAATATGATATGTGGCAAACAATGCTTCTTAGGTTTAATCCAATAACGCATACA
>CAYJKS010000124.1:0-2841 GCA_964370705.1 uncultured Azospirillaceae bacterium | reverse complement strand
GATATGGATAATATAAAATCAATGTCAATAACAAAGATAATGGCTCAAAGTTATGATTATGTTATAACTAACTTTGTTCAATTTATAATTTTTAGTATGGTTCATATTGTTTTTTCTATAATAGGGCTTGTTTTTTTGGGCGGTTTTGGTGATGTTTTATTTTTGCCTTGGGTGCTAGTGTATTATTTGTATTGGTGCTTTTTTTATCGATTTTATTTTAATAAAAAACCTTATGTTTTTTCTAAAAACATATTTGATAGTTTTGTGCCTTCTACAAAGATTTTGGCAATTGCTTTTGTGGTTTTGACAGGTTTGTTGGTTTTGCCAATGATACCACCATTTTTTGCCAAAGATGGCGCTGAATGGGCATATAAATATATGTATTATCTTAATCTTTTTATGGAAGATACAAAGGTTTTAGACATTATTACAATGTTTATATTGGTTTTTGTTTTTCCGTTTATAGTGTATAGACCTATGATGGCTTGGATTGCTTCGCTTCTTGGTAGAAGTGGTTTGATGCGTTCGGCATATTTTAAGACTAGGGGTAACTATTGGAAGATGGTTTTGCTAGGAGCTTGGTTTGTGCTGATTATGGCATTTTTGAAGTTTGTTGGTGAGTTTGTTGGCGTTGATGATGGTTTGGTAATTGTTGTTGGCTCATTTTTTACGGTGTATCTGAATGTGATACTTGCAAAGATGTATGAATACTTTTTTTTAGATATAGATGTATAAAAAATAAAAGCCTTTGTATTAAAACAAAGGCTTTTATTTTATCCAATCATTTTACAAATAGATATTACTTTTCCGAGAGTTGATATTTTGTTTATGTCGTCAATGTTTATTGCTGGATACAAGCTATTGTCAGAGATTATAGAAATTTTGGAGTTGAAGTTGTCAAAACAAAGCCTTTTTACAAAGAGGTCGCCTTTTATAGAGAATATATAAAGCCCATCTGTTGAAGGTTTTGTTACAGATATGTCAACCCAAACCATATCACCATCACAAACAGTAGGCTGCATAGAATCTCCCCTAATAATAATGGTTTTTATGTTTTGTGGTAAGCTGTTGGTTAATTGTTTTAAGATATTTGTAGAAATAGTTTGAGTGCCAATAGGGGGGATTTTTAGTTCTTTTCCGTTGGTTTGCGAATCGATAATATCTAAAGATACGTTTGCTTCTTGTGTTTGAGGCTTTTTGCCATTTGTTATGGGTATTTGCTTAGAAAAGCCAGAGTTATATTTGGTAAGCTCTTCTAAGTCAATATTAAAAAACTTTGACGCTAAAAACACTTTGTTAACAGGTAGGTCTCTTTTGCCACAAAGCAACTCAGAAACTCTAGTCTTTTGCCACTGAAGCGCTTCTGCTACTTGTCCTTGCGAAATGTTGTTTTTTTGCAAATATTCTTTTAGCCAGTTCCATTTATTCATCATTATCTCCATAATTTTCTTTTATACATATTATGTATATAAATTACATTTTGTAAATTACAAAATAAGTATTGGCAATAAATACACATAATGTATTTTGAGTTTATGCTAATATTTATGAGGTTGCAATGACAGAAGACAAATATAAGACTAAAAAAGAATGTATAAAAGAAGGTTTTCAAAAAACATCTGAAGGAATAAAAAAATTATGTGTGTTAGAAAAGTATTTTGAAAAAGGTTGGCTTGAATATGGGAATAAAAAATATTGTGGCCAAGATAGGCTAAAAGCTGGGTTAAGGCTATATTCTGACTATAAGAGAGGTCATGTTGCTGGTTTTGTTTATTCTAACTGGTCGCCAATTATTACAACTAAAGCAAGTGCAATTGCTGGCGATGATATGTTTGATGCCAGATCAAGGTATTTTAGTGTGATTCGGACGATGCCAAGAGAATTTTGGCAAGTTGTAAGAACTGTTTGTATAGAAGATGTAGAAATAATCATCAAAGATGATGTTTCTGCTAGAAGAAGAAGTGAGATTGTTTTTTCATTAAAAATGGATTTGTGTCGTGGCTTGGATAGGGTTGTAAGGTTTTATTATGGGGCAAAATAGTATTGTGAAGATATATAATAAGTTATGTTATAAAAAAAACTGTTATTATTTGTAAAAAAATAATTTTAATATTTTAAGTTGTGTATTAGACTTTGTTTAATCGAATATAAAAAAAGGATAAAAATATGAATATTGTTAAATACCAAGCTGTTAAGGCTAATGATACAAGGCAAGATTATAATAGTGTTGCAGAAGAGTTAAGAGTGTTGCTGCTAATTATGGAAACAGTATATCCGAAGACTCCAGTTGTATTAAACATATATAACTTATTGTGTAATGTTCAATCTGTTTTGATTAGGCACGAGACAATAGTTAGAGAAACAATGTTTGCAATAGATGTTATTAGTGATTATAGAGATTGTGTAGAGCATATTGCAAAAATTATTAATAATAATAAGTGTTTATGAGTTGTTTTGGTGTTGTTATTAAAGGTGCCTGAAAAAGGCATCTTTTTTTGCCAAATCAGTCGATTATCAATCTTTGGTTGCAATTGTTTTTGTTGACTTATCCACAGGCGTTAATAAAATGTTTGACTTTTGTGACAATGTGTGATACTAATATAATCATACTGGGATTAGTGTCTTAAAAAGTTGCTGTTCTTCGTTGGGGGAGCTTTGTTATTGCAGAGCTTTGTTAATTAAAGCGTTAGCTTTTGATTAAATTGTTTTATAAATGTTGTTTTGGGGCTCTGCTTATTGCAGAGCCTTTTTTATTGGCAAAGCAAAATAAAAAACTAAATATGTATTTTTTATAAGCTCTATATTTTTATAGGGCTTATTTTTGTGGGAAAATAATGGCTA
>CAYJKS010000123.1:0-3790 GCA_964370705.1 uncultured Azospirillaceae bacterium | reverse complement strand
CACCAACTGGTGGTGGACAATAGATAAACCCTTACTAATATCTATAATAACACTAATGATTTTAGGCGTGTTTCTATCTTTTTCTGCAAGTCCAGCTGTTGCTAACAGAAATGGATTTGGCAGCTATCACTTTGTTATTAGGCACATTATCTTTGCACCTACTGCTTTTGCAATTATGATAGCTATCTCTATGCAAAAGCTAAAAACAATTCGAAGATTTGCACTAATAGGTTTTATTATTGCTATTTTTTTAGTGATGTTTACAATTTTTTATTCTGAAGCCAATAAAGGGGCAACTAGATGGATAAGACTTTTTGGGTTTTCTTTGCAACCATCTGAGTTTATAAAACCTTTTTTTATAATTACGGCAGCGTGGCTTTTTGATGGACAAAGAAAAAATCCCGATTTTCCAGGAAACCGCCTCTCTCTTATATTGTTTCTTATTACTTTTATTCTAGTCTTACAACAACCAGATGTTGGCATGTCATTTGCTATAGCGACTGTTTGGGCTTTTCAATACTCGTTAGCAGGATTGTCTTTTTTTATAGTTTTTATTCTTATTTTCTCATTTTTTGTCTTTATAACTATGGCATATTTTATTTTTCCGCACTTTAATACCCGCATACAACAATTTATTGCAGCAGACGGCGAAGTCAGCTACCAGATGAAAAAATCTATACAAGCTATAGAAAGTGGTAGTCTTTTTGGACGCGGGCCAGGAGAAGGCATTGTTCGTTCACACATACCAGATGCACATACAGACTTTATTTATTCGGTTATTGCCGAAGAATATGGCTTTTTTCTTTGCCTACTTATTGTTTTTCTTTATGGAGTTATTGTAATAAGATCAATGTTTTTTTCTCTAAAAGAAACAAATTTGTTTATTACTTTATCAATCTCTGGACTAGCTGCGTCTTTTGGAATACAATCACTCATAAATATGGCATCAACTCTAAACCTAATACCAACCAAAGGCATGACCTTACCCCTAATTTCTTACGGTGGCTCATCATTACTTGCCACAGGAGTTGGACTAGGAATGCTACTTGCTATAACCAGAAAAAACATATATGCGGAGGATAAAGATGAAGTCTAAAAAAGATAAAAAACCACCTTTAATCATATTAACTGCTGGTGGAACTGGTGGTCATGTTTTTCCTGCACAATCACTCGCAGAAGAGTTAATTGGCTTGGGCTACAAAATTATGTTTGTAACCGACACAAGAGGACTAAGAACAATTTCTGGCGCTCTAAAACAAAATCCACACAAAACAGTTTGTTCTAACGCAATTATGGGAAGAAGTTTTTTTAATAAAATTTTGAGTTTTTTTCAAATTATTTATGGAATAACTCAATCTCTATATATAATCATACGCAACCGCCCTGCTTGTGTTGTTGGCTTTGGTGGTTATGCAGCTTTTCCGTGTTGTGTTGCATCTATTTTGCTTGGGACAGACCTTATTATCCACGAACAAAACTCTGTTATGAGTCGAGTAAACAGACTTTTGTGCCCTTATGCAACCACAATCACTACAAGCTTCAAAAAAACCAAATTTGTACCAAATCGTCAAAAAACAGCACTAGTTGGCATGCCAATCCGTAGTTCTATTGTTGAGCTATTTGGTCATGAGTATAATTTTGACAAAGACAAAAAAACTTTTAATATTTTAGTAATTGGAGGCTCGCAAGGAGCAAGTATTTTTAGCCAAGTTCTACCTTCAGCAATTGGCAAGCTAGATAAAAAAATACAACAAAAAATAACAATCACCCAACAAGCCCGAAAAGACGATATTAACCAAATTGAGCAAGCATATCAAAACACTCATTGCCAATATAATATATCTTCATTTTTTGATGACATGGCAAGTTTATATAAAAAAGCCGATTTAATTATTTCTAGATCTGGGGCCTCATCTATAACCGAAATTGCAGTCGCTGGCATACCTTCTATTTTGGTACCATTACCAACTTCTGCCGACAACCATCAACTTTATAATGCTCAAGCAATAACAAATAGCAAAGCTGGTATAATTATTGAACAAAAAGATTTTACGCAACAAAAATTATCTGAGACTTTAGTAAGTTTTATAAAAAAACCACAAATTCTATCTCATATGGCAAAAAACACTCAAAAAGTAGCAATAACAGATGCAACTATTCGTCTTGCAAAACAAGTAAAAAAGACTATAATTAACAAAAAATAGATTATCAGAGGGCAAAATGTTTGGACTAAAATTTCTCAAAAAAAGAACGCTTATAGATGTTTTACCTCAAGTAAGGGGCAAATATTTGACCAATGTAGCCTTAAGCAAACACACTTGGTTTGGGGTTGGAGGACCTGCAGAGGTTTTATTTTTGCCAGAAGATGCAGAAGATTTATCAACTTTTTTACGCAAAAAACCATTCAATATTCCAAGTTACATAATCGGTGGTGGCTCAAACCTACTAGTTAGAGACGGTGGCATTTTGGGCGTTACAATAAAATTTAGCAATAACAACTTCAAAAAAATCTCTATTGAAGAAGGCAAAATAACTTGTGGTGCTGGCGCAAACAATGCTGAGTTAAAAAAACATTTTTTAGCAAATCATATTGGTGGTTTGGAGTTTTTGTGCTCTATACCAGGTGTAGTTGGCGGCGCAATAAAAGGCAATGCGGGCTGTTATGGCAAAGAGATAAAAGACGTTATTTTAAGCGTAGAGATTATGGATGATGATGGACAAATAAAGAACGTAGATGCAAAAGATTTGAACTTATCTTACCGCAAAAGCTATTTTCCAGATAATTGGATAATTTTGTCTGCCACATTCAAAACAAATAAAGACACTCCACAAAATATTGAAAAAATCCTCAATGAGCAAAAAGAAAGCCGTATAAAAAGTCAGCCATATAATGAGCGAACAGCTGGGTCTACCTTCAAAAATCCAGAAGGACTAAGAGCATGGGAACTTATCAAAAAATCTGGCTGTGACAATCTAGAAATTGGCGGAGCAAAAGTTTCTGAATAACATTGCAATTTTTTAATTAATACGGGCACTGCTACTGCCAAAGATATAGAGACTTTAGGCGAGACAATAATAAGAGAAGTCAAGAAAAAAACCTACATTACCCTAGAGTGGGAAATAAAACGCTTGGGTGTAGAAAAATGAGTTCTAATCCCAATCTATTAGATCAACATAATCAAGTTGCACTACCTCAAGTTTGGGGATACAGGCTTATTGTCAACATTGCAATCCTAACCATAATCTCTTTTTTTTGCTTTGCAATCATAATCATAAAAGAAAATATTGTAGAGCAAAAACTAACATCCTTATCTCAACACTTTTATAACACAACACTATCACTTGGTTTTGATGTTGACGATATTTTAATTTATGGCAGAAATCACACTGACATAAAAGAAATAAATAATATTATAAACCCCAAAAAAGGCGACAATATTTTATATATTGACATCCACCAGCTAAAACAAGAAATAGAGCAACTCTCTTGGGTAAAAAGCGCAACTATCAAACGCTCATATTTTCCGAACATAATCAGCATAGATATAAAAGAAAAAGATGTTTTGGCTCTATGGCAAAATAATAACAAATTTTTTCCAATTAGCGAAAATGGCTCAGTTATAAAAAGCAACTTTATACCAAACAAAAATATTTTGTTGATTATTGGCAAACAAGCACCTCAGAACTTAAACAATTTACTTAGTGTTATTAAACAAGATGCTAAAATATTTGAGCGCATAAAACTAGCCAATTTTATCTCTGAACGCCGCTGGAATATTACACTAGACGA
>CAYJKS010000122.1:0-3927 GCA_964370705.1 uncultured Azospirillaceae bacterium | reverse complement strand
GGAATGTTTTGGCCTAGAAGTTCATTTATTCATCTTTCTGGCAAGGTTATTATTGAGTTTATGGAGCCAATGGAACCTACAGGGGATAAAAATGAGTTTATTGCCGAGGTAGAAAAAAGAATTGAGGATAAGTGTAGAGAGCTAAACGTTGAGACACTAAAAAATTATCCGCATACAAGAGTTAATTTAGGAGAGAAATAATGGAGAGAATCGCGAGTTTTTCTGTTAATCATTTGAATTTGGAAAAAGGACTGTATGTATCTAGAAGAGATGAAAAAAATGGAGTTGTTGTTACTACCTTTGATCTGCGCATGACGCAACCTAATGTTGATGAGGCAATGAACGGTGCAGCAGTTCACACGATGGAACATATTGGGGCTACATTTTTGCGTAATCACGAAGGCAAAAAACAAGATATTATTTATTTTGGCCCAATGGGTTGTTTGACTGGTTTTTATTTGGTAATGTTTGGAGACTTGAGCTCTAAAGAGATTTTGCCTTTGGTTAAAGAAATGACAAAAGAGATAAAAGACTGGGAAGGAGAGATTCCTGGAGAATCTGCAATAGAGTGCGGAAACTACAAATTTATGGATTTGGCAAAGGCTAAGGAATATGCCCAAACTTATTATAAGGTGTTAGAAAATATTACAGATAAGCAGCTAGAATACTAAGTGAAAAATAGCACAAAAAAGAGATTAGCTTAAAGCTAATCTCTTTTTTGTGTTAGTGCGACTTAAATGTTTAGATAATCTGGGGTTTGAAGCCACCAAGACATAAACTTTGAAATGACTATCCATATTGCTATAATAATCATTATTATAACAAATAAAAAAGGTGCAGCATCAACAGATTTTTTTTGCTTTTTTATTTTTATAAGTCTTGCCAAGCGGTTTAGCTGAATTGCAATAACACTTATTATAAGAACTATTATAATAAGTAGTATTATTACCATTATAATTCCAGCAAAGATTTTAGTGAACTTGTATCTTTCTTGATATGTTATTGACTTTTTTTCTTCGTTAACAATAACGTTTTTGTCATTGTTAATACTTTTGGTCAAAAAAACAAGTTCAGAAATGTGAGCTTTGCCTTCTTGAATAAAATCTCCTTTAATCCACATTGCTCCACAGGTGTCGATGATGTGGCTATTTATGACAAATTCTTGTGGTAGGATAAAAACCTTTTTATAAGAAGAGTCTTGATAGGTCACATAGCGAGTAACAATGCTTGCATTTTTGCGGATTATTCGCGTTGAGTCATTAACTTCAAGATTTAAGTCAATGTTTTGTGTCAATATTAGGCTATCTACGTCAATGTATGGTGCCTTAATATGGAGTTTGGGAGTATAGAAGCTTAGGATTGGTTTTTTGCCAAGTTCTATCTCTACGGGCTTTGTATCTGTTGCTCCACAAGAGCATAGACTAATTGCCGTAATAAATAATAATAAAAAATGTTTCATAAATATAATCTTTGGGTTTATAATAATTTTATCTTTTGCTAGTTTTGCACAAAAGTATAAAACTGTCAATTGTTTTTAGACAAAACTCGATCTTGAAATATGTTTAAAAATAATAATGGCTAGCCTTATATGGCTAACCATTATTATTTTTATTGCTGGTTATATATCAAAGAAATATAACCAAATGTTTCTACAAAAAATCCCGAAACTGCCTCCAATGAATATAAGAAGGAGTATGTATAAAACCGAAATTGTCGGTTCTATTGTCGGAATTTTTTTTGCTAGCCAATCACTTGCTTTGTTTAGAAGTAAAAATATAAAATATAAGGCAAGTGGCCCAATTACTAAGAGTGTCATCATAACACCAACTTGTAGCCAATCTGTTAATAAATTGGGAACAGCTTGTGTCATTGAGAAAATGCTTAAAATTGCAATAAAAAGAATAGCAATAAAAGCGATAATGACATAAAATAATTTTTTCATTTTTATTTTTTTTTGTTAATTATGGCAAAACCCTTTGAGACTAGCTCAAAGGGTTTTACGTTTAGAGATTTGGGGGCTATCTAAACCGAATATGCCCTTGAGGGTGGTTCCATACCCACTCTTTTGTGTAGTAGGTAGTCACTCTCACTTTTTTTCCGTTGTCTGCAGGGTTCATCGGTATGACAATTTGTCCACACTTCGAGCCCTTTAGTGTCGCAATCCAAACGATTCCGATTTCCTTGTCGTAAACAAACTTCCATACGGGGTATCCATCTGGGACACGGTAAGTATGGGTGTCTTGCCCACGTTTGAAGGTGACGGTTCGTTGGTCTTGAGACACTACAACCAAGGTGGCTTTGGAAGCGAACGGAGCCGAGTAATACTTTGGCTCTTCGCCGGTAAAGTCAAGAACAGTCGACTCGTTAATCGGTGTTCTTTCAATAATTGGGTCGATTACCGCAGGGGCTTCAACTTTAGGCTCTTCTTTTTCCTTGCAACCTGTAAACGCTACTGCTGTCATTGCTATCGCAATAATCAGCAAAAATTTAAAATTTTTCATTTTGAAATTTTTTAAGTGGTTAAAATAATGGTGATATGTATAAAATTACTATTACAAACTAGCATAAAGAAAATTTTGTGTCAATATTTTTGTTTATTTTTTTGTATAAAAACAAATTTTGTTATGCCATAGCATCTGGTATCAATAAGTTCAAACCCTTCAATCGAAGAAAATTCTTCGGTTTTTTCTAGCTCAATAATACACAAGCACTCTTCTGCTAGCCAATTTTTGTTATTTATGGAAATAAGGGCTTTTTGGCTCAACTCTTGATTATATGGAGCATCAAAAAAAGCGAGATTATATTTTTTGTCGGCAATTGGTGGCTTGGTGGCATCAGTTTTTATGAGCTTGATTTTTTGTTTTTCTGCCTCAAACAAAGCAATGTTTCTTTGAGCAGAAGAAGTGTCAATATCTATCATAGTAACACTTTTTGCTCCACGAGATAATGCTTCTAGTCCAAAAGCTCCAGTGCCTGCAAAAACATCTAGCAAGTCAATGTCTTGCCAAGATGATTCTAGCTTAGAATTTATGATATTAAAAACCGATTCTCTTGCTTGGTCAGAAGTTGGGCGAACCTTGTCAGACTTAGGAGATAGCAATTTTTTGCCACGATATTTGCCGCTAATAATTCTCATAGCTCAAATTTTTCTCCAAGTTGTTCCTTTAGGACTTTGGTCGCAACTTCTTTAACCTCGCCTTTTTTGAGGCTACCAAGCTGAAAAGGTCCATAAGAAAGTCTAATTAGTCTAGCAACATCTAAGTCCACATATTGCATAAGTTTGCGAATCTCACGGTTTTTGCCCTCTTGCAAAGTAATTGTAAGCCAAGTGTTTGTGCCAGAAGACTCGCCGATAAGAATTTTTGCAGGTGCGTATTTTGTGCCCTCAATTGTAACACCTTTGGTCAAAGAGGCGATTTTTGACTTGCTAACAACGCCATGAACCTTGACTTTGTATCTGCGTGACCAGCCATTTGCAGGAAGCTCTAGCATACGAGATAATTCTCCGTTGTTGGTCAAAAGTAATAAACCTTCAGAGTTTAGGTCGAGTCTGCCAACAGAAATAACTCTTGGCATGTCTTGTGGCAAGTTCTCAAACACAGTAGGGCGATTAGAAGTGTCTTTGTGAGTAGTCAAAAGCCCAACAGGTTTATAATATAACCATAATCTTGTTGTTTGAATAGTCGGCAAAGGCTCGCCGTCTAGCTTTATTTTTTCTTCTCCAGTAACATTATAGGCAGGAGTATCTACAATCTCTCCGTTAATAGTTACTCTTTTTTGTTGTATTAGTTCTTCGGCAGCACGGCGAGAGCATACTCCAGAACGGGCTATAAATTTGGCTAGTCTTTCACTCATTATCTCTTGTTCCTTTTTAATATTTGATATATGTATAATCTATGATTGGAGAAAAATAAAGATGAATCATCA
>CAYJKS010000121.1:0-3960 GCA_964370705.1 uncultured Azospirillaceae bacterium | reverse complement strand
AATAAATATCTTGCAAAATGATTCTTTTTGTCTATAATGAAGATAACAAAAGAATTATAAATCCTAAAACTAATATATTATGAATATTCAGCTAAAAGATTTTACTTCCCCAGCAGGTAAGGAATGTAAAATATCCAGCCTATCTCAAGCCGAAGAAATTTTTGAGAAAAAAGGCATTAAGGGCAAAGTCCACTTTGGAATGGCAATTAGCGAAACCACACAAGTTTATGCATGGTTTGTTAAGATTGCAAATGGCAAATGGGAGATTCTTCTTCCCTTTTATGAGCTCTACGCACACCCGCTAACTGCGTGCATACCAATAGAGATAAACGAGTGGTTTGGTATAAACGGCAAGCTTTATATGTATGTGCAGCACGAAAACGACAAAGTTATTGTAGAAATGAACAAAATGCTTTTTATTCACGACTTTGAAGACTATCTCATAAGCCAAGGCTATACAGACTTTAAGCTAACAGACATAAACAACAAGTTTGTTTCTGTGTGCTGGCAAGTCGCCATCAATGAAGATGATATTGACGGATATGATGAGCTATATCCAGTCTTTATTGAAGATGACAAAATACTAGATGAGATTGACTTTGATTCTTTAATCTACAAAGAGCTAAAACCTGGCAATATTTTTTGCCGAAATGATGTTATATGGCAAGTGTTTAACTCCCCAGAATATGGAATATATGTCCATTTTTCTTCATGGAAGATAAACAAACCATAAAATCAAAATCCATAAACAAAACGGACCTCTATTAAGAAGTCCGTTTTGTTTATAAAAAAATTATAAAAAATTATTCTTCTGGAACATAAGAGAAATATCTTGGTTTTTCAAAAACAACAATTCTTTCAATATTTTCAAAAGAAGTTGTTTTGTTCCCACATATAATCTTGCCATCTGGACTAGGCAATGAGGCGTTTCTTTCTTGATATTCTTTAAGATCCAACAAGTTCATAAACACACCATTATCAAAAAACACATTCCAACCATACCCAGAAGATACAGTTACATGAATTACCTTAATATCTTTATAAGGGTCCAAAAATTCTGGCATATTATCTGCAGCAACCTCAAAAACCTTGTCAGAAAGCAAGCCACTATACCAGTTAAGATTAAGCCTTAAACTTTGCAGTCTTTTTTTGCCATAAGTTGGCTCTTCTGGCTTAGCCTCAACTACTGGCTCTGGTGTAACTTCAGCTTCAACTACTGGCTCTGGTGTAACTTCGGCTTCATCTACTGCTGGCTCTAGTGCAACTTCGGCTTCATCTACTGGCTCATCAATCTCACTCACACTTTCTTCAGGCATAGACAAAGCATCATCAATAGCCATATCTCCTACTTCAGGCAAATCATTCAAATCCAAATCATCAGTGCTCACAGCATCAGATATAAATGACAAATCATCGTTATCATCAGCACCTAGCACATCATCAATCAAAGAAGTATCTCCTATTGAATCAATTTCAAAATCATTTTTATTATCATTTGCCATTTTTATATCCTCAAAATTAATATCTTGTAATAATATATTTATATTTATCAAAAAAAACTATCTATTTCAACTAATAAAACCTTAGCGAAAAATATATTTTCTTATCCCTGATTTATAAGGGAATAGAAATGAGTACTCTCAAGCCTCCTATTGGTGCGTCTTCAAGCTCAATTTTTCCGCCATGAGATGTAATAACATCTCTTGCAATAGAAAGCCCTAAGCCAACCCCGCCTGTTTCTTTGTTTCTGGAATCTTCCAATCTATAAAAAGCCTTAAACACATCATCTCTTTTATCTTTTGGAATACCAGGACCGTCATCATCAACCGTAATTTCTAACCTAGAATTATTGCACTCCATCGCAACTGCAATAGTTTTTCCATAATTTATGGCATTGCCAATAATGTTAGTAAATGCGCGCTTAAGAGCAAGCTCCCTACCCTCAATTGCACTAATTTGCTCATTTGTAGTATAACGGATAAGGGCTTGAGAATTACGAAACTTATTCAAAATGCTCAAGATCATCTCATTAACATCAACAAATTCTGCCTCTTCACCATTCTCTCCTTTTGCAAAAGACAAGTAGCCATCTAGCATTTTTTCCATCTCGCTAACATCTTGCAAGAACTCATCTTTATCAAGCAAATCTTTTTTTGCATCATCTGGGATCATTGCAAGTTGAAGCCTCATTCTTGTTAATGGAGTTCGCAAATCATGAGAAACACCAGCAAGCATTCTTGTTCTTTCTGTTATTTGTCTTTGGATTCGCTCCTTCATTCTTGTAAAAGCCATTCCAGCTTTACGCACCTCAGAAGAACCATAAGGTTTAAATGGCTTATCTATACCCTTACCAAATGCTTCAGCTGTTTCTGCCAAATCGGCAATAGAGCGAACTTGTATTCGCAAAAACAAAACCGCAACCAAAAAGAGCAAAAATGATGTTCCAACCATCCATGCTACAAATCCAAAAATAGAAGAACTAAAAATATTTTTAGAAGATGTAACAAATCTATATAAATCTTTTTTTGTCTCAACAAAAACAATCAAGGTATCTTCTTGCTCATTCATATAAACAGTAGTCATATCATTTGGAAAAGTTCGCTCCAATGAATCTTCCAAAAATCCTGTAATCATTTGGCTAGATTTTTTGGTGCTTTTGATTGTTTCATATCTTTCATCATTAGCAAAAACTTCAAAATCTAGCTCATAAAACTCTTTGGCCATTTCTTTTAAGTTTTTAATATCACCAGAGTCTTTTTCGGCAACATCAATAACAAAGGCAATGTTTGAGGTCAGGTTAGAAGAAAGTCTTTTTCCAACTCTTCCCCACGATCCATCAAAAAATGCCACAATAGAAACAACTTGCACCACAATCAATGGCACAAAAATAAGCAACATCGTTCTAAAAAACAAAGTCTTTGGTAACAACTTCATTTTTAGCATTAGCATAATTTTTCTCATTTTTTTTGGTAGTGTAATGTGCATAACAACCTCCTTAAAGTTACTCTGTTAAGAGCATATATCCTTTTCCTCTAACTGTTTGCAAGTATCGAGGATTTTTAGAATCTTTTTCTATTTTTTTACGCAGACGCGTAACTTGAACATCTATTGATCTTGGACCTTGTTCAGCCCCCAAAATTTGAGCCAATTTTTCTCGACTAAATATTTGACCAGATTTTTGCCCCAAAATAACTAGCATAGATTTTTCTACTGGCGTAATATGAATAACTGAGTTATCTTTTTTATCAATTAGTTCTTTTTTATCTAAATCAAACCAACAAAGCCCTAAGTCCAATTTTTCTAACATATCCACGTTTTTTTGAGGAGCTCTTTTAATAATATTTCTTATTCGCAAAACAAGTTCTTTAGGCTCAAAAGGCTTTGCAATATAGTCATCAGCACCAATTTCTAGCCCATTAATTCTGTCACCAGTTTCTCCCATTGCGGTTAGCAAAACAACTGGAACATCATTGTCTTGGCGTAATTTTTCTAGAAAAACTAAGCCACTTTCATTTGGCATCATAATGTCGACAATAAGCAAATCAAAGCAATATTGCTCCAATATCTCTCTAGCCTCGCTTGCATCTTTTGCACTAGAAACATAAAACCCGCTCTCTTGCAAAAACCTATGCAAAAGAGCGCGCAATCTAGTATCATCATCAACGACTAAAACATGATATTTTTTGTCTTCCATTGCCAATACCCAAGCTAATTATTTTGCCTCTTTTTTAGCTGCAGTTTTCTTGGCTGGAGCTTTTTTTGCCACAGTTTTTTTTAACTGGAGCTTTTTTTGCCGCAGTTTTTTTAACTGGAGCTTTTTTTGCTACTTTTTTAGGCTCAGCAACTGCTTTTTCTTTTTTTGATACTTGCTTCTTGCTATCATCTTCAACCTTATACACATAGTTCATGCATTTTTGCATATATTGATAGCCGGTTATAAATGTTAGTATTCCTGCAACC
>CAYJKS010000120.1:3155-4007 GCA_964370705.1 uncultured Azospirillaceae bacterium | reverse complement strand
CTTAATTCAGATTGCGTCAATAAAAGAATCTGCAATTATTGATCCTTTGGCTGAAGATATATCTTTAAGTAGTTTTTTTGAGCTAATGCAAAATAAAAAAGTTAAAAAAGTTTTTCATTCTTGCAGGCAAGATATTGAGATTATATTTATGCTTTCAAAGCAAATTCCTTACCCAATTTTTGATACTCAAATAATGGCAATGGTTTGCGGGTTTGGAGATAATGTCGGGTATGAAAAGCTTGTAAAGCAAATTTTGGGAAAAACCTTAGATAAAACAGATAGGTTATCTAATTGGCAAAACCGCCCTCTTGATGACTCGCAACTGCAATACGCATTGGGAGATGTTACTCACCTTATAGAAATATATGAGTTTTTGCTCAAAGATATAACCAATAAAAACAGAGACTGTTGGATAGAAGAAGAAAACCAAATTCTTTATAATGAAAAAACATACGCAATTGACCCTCTAGATGCTTGGCACAAACTACATCACCGTTCTAGTAATTATAAAGTATTGTCTAACCTAAAGGCTCTTGCAGCTTGGCGAGAAGTTAGAGCCAGAAAAAAAGACTTGCCCCGCCAAAACATTATAAAAGACGACTTGCTTATTATGATTGCAACAAGCAACCCCAAAAATAATGATGACCTGCTAAAAATAAGAGGCATTAGAAAAGACATTGCAACAGGCAAACTAGCAACAGAAATTTTAGAAACTTTATCAAAAGTAAAATATGATAAAAACATTGCAAAAGAAATTAAGCAACAAAATTTTGAGGCTATACCTTCGCTTGTAGAACTGCTAAAACTCTTACTAAAACTTATTAGCCAAAAAGAAGGAGTTGTTGCAAGACT
>CAYJKS010000120.1:322-3145 GCA_964370705.1 uncultured Azospirillaceae bacterium | reverse complement strand
GAAGCTATTAAGCTCAGAAACGGAGAAATTAGCATTCATTACAATCCAAACAACAAAAATATAGAGTTCTTAACCCACAAAAAATAAGCTATTTATTTATGTTGAGCTCTTTTTAGACGGTCATTTATTGCCATACCCAAACCACTCTCTGGTATTGGGGCAACAGCTATTGAAGAGATATTGGGATTTTTGTCAGCAAGGCGTAAAAATGCAAACAAGTTTGATGCAGCCTCTTTTAAGCAAGCATTCTCACTCAAGTTCAAATCGCCTTGAACAGACCCAAAACCAATAAAAAACTCACCTTTTAGAGCTTCTTTGGCATTTATTCTCAAGTTATGACTAGGGGCATAATGTTTTAGCATTTGGCCTGGAGCTTTAGGCGCATTGGAGCTTGCACTAGAAATTAGTATTTTTTCTCCCAAAAAGCTTTCTATGTCTTCTATGGCTATTCCGCCTGCTCTAAGCAAATATATATCTTTGCCTGTTAGATCAATAATTGTAGATTCAACTCCAACTTTAGACACGCCTCCGTCTAAAATCATGTCAACATTACTACCCAAGCTCTCCCAAACATGCTCGGCTGATGTTGGACTAATAGTCGTGGATTTATTGGCAGACGGAGCAACTATTGGAACGCCACTTTGTTTTATTAGCTCCAACGCAACTGGATGATTAGGAATTCTAACCGTTGTTGTTGGTAGTCCTGCACAAGCCAAGTCAACTCCAGCAGAAAAATCTTTGCGGTTTAAAACCATAGTAAGAGGACCTGGCCAAAACCTTTTACCTAATTCTATTACTCTACTATCTACATGAGCATATTGTGGCAAAAAGTCTATGTCTGCAATGTGCGAAATCAAAGGGTTGAAATTTGGACGTTCTTTAGCTGCAAAAATACTTGCCACGGCTTTAGCATTATACACATTTGCACCAAGCCCATATACAGTTTCTGTTGGCATTGCAACCAAGCCACCTGCCTTAATTACCTCTGATGCTTTTGTGATGTTTTTTGCATTTATTTGATATATATTAGTCATTTTTTGCCCTTTAAACTTCGATTTTGCGATAATAACCTATTTTTTCTTATATGTCATATTAATATTTTGTGCAACTAAAGATTATTATGATTGTTTCTTATAAAAATACGTATATTATAATAAAAAAAACAATTGGAGAAAAGTTATGATAGAATTTAGTTTTAGTGATGCAAAAAAAACAAAATCTGAGGTCAAAATTGTGCTACTTAATAGCAACAAACTTGATGCAGAAAAGTTTTTGACCGAAGAAGAGACAACAAATCTTAAAAAAAGCATGAAATTTAGTAAATTTGCTGGTGAATTATATGACGTGGCAAAGATTTTTGATGGCAAAACAACTGTCATTGCTGTAGGAACAGGGGACAAGCCAACTGCTCTTGAGCTACAAACTATTGGCGGAAAACTCGTTAGCAGACTAAAAGATTATCAAGATTGTGCAATTTTAGTTTCTGATTTGACTAAAAGCAATTTTTCTCAAGATGAAATTGCTTTTAATGTTGCTCTAGGAATAGATTTGGGCGGATATAGATTTGATAAATATTTTACCAAAAAAGAAGACGACTTTTATCCAAAAACAGAAAAAATTGAGTTCTTTTCTAATAGCCACAAATTTAACTCTCAAGAATTTGTAAACTACAAGGCAATTGCAGCGGCCTCAAGATACGCTCGCGACCTTTGCAATGAACCTGCAAACTACCTTACACCAAAAGTTTTTGCTGACGATATTAAACGTTTGGAATATTTGGGACTAAAGGTAGAAGTATTAGATGCCAAAAAAATTAAATCATTAGAAATGAACCTGCTTGCATCTGTTGCTCAAGGCTCACAAAATGAAGCAAGAGTTGTGGTCATAAAATGGCAAGGAAACCCTAATAGCAAAGAATTTGATTTTGGCTTAGTTGGCAAAGGTGTTACTTTTGACACTGGTGGCATATCTATAAAGCCTTCTGCAAATATGGAAGATATGAAGGGAGACATGACAGGTGCCGCAGTTGTTAGTGCAACCCTAAAAGCACTTGCCTTGCAAAAAAGCAAACTCAATGTAGTTGCTATTGTTGGATTAGTCGAGAATATGCCTTCTGGCACAGCAACAAGACCTGGAGATATTGTAAAGTCTATGTCTGGACAAACAGTAGAAATCCTTAATACAGATGCAGAAGGAAGACTTGTTCTTGCCGATTGCTTATGGTATTTGCAAGAAGAGTTCAATGTCGATAACATTATTGATGTGGCTACTCTAACAGGAGTTACAGCCTTAACATTTGGCCCAGAATATGCTGGCGTGTTTTCTAACAACGACAAGCTTGCAAAAGAACTTATGAGATGTGGCGAAATTAGTGGCGAAAAAGTTTGGCAGCTTCCAATAAACGCAGCATATAACAAAATGATAGATTCTCCTATTGCAGATATGAAAAATATTGGTGGAAGATATGCTGGTGGAATTACAGCTGCTTGCTTCTTGCAAAGATTTGTTAAACCCAAAAACAAATGGGCTCACCTTGATATTGCAGGCGTAGATAAAAATGAAACCCCTACTCCCCTTGCTCCTAAAGGTGCCACTGGCTTTGGGGTTAGACTATTAGTTGAAACTATCAAAAACCACAAAAACTAAAAGGACATTATTATGCAAGCAAGATTTTCTACAAATGTGCAAAATTTTATAGATAATAACATTACCCCAAATGAGGAATATAGCCAGTTCTTAATTAGAACTACAAAAGATAATGAACTATCTTTTCTCTTGGTCGAAAGTGTATTATCTGAGCCTCGCTCTAGCAAAAAAAATCTA
>CAYJKS010000120.1:0-247 GCA_964370705.1 uncultured Azospirillaceae bacterium | reverse complement strand
TTAGGTGGTTTTTTGATATAAACGGATATATGAACGCATATTCAACCATCTTTGCAAAAAAATGGGATAATGCAAAAACCATTGAAGATATTTTGCAAATTGTGCCAAACATTAACCCTTGGAGCTTAGAGTCAAAATTTGGAGCAATTGAGTTTGGGCAAATTCCAGATGACTTTATAAATAAAGATGTTTTTATATCTATTATAAACGAGATTAAAAATTCTACTCAAATCCTTGAATATAAAGA
>CAYJKS010000119.1:0-4023 GCA_964370705.1 uncultured Azospirillaceae bacterium | reverse complement strand
ATTGAAAGTAATGAAGAGTTTAAAAAGTTTTTATTTTTTTCTTTATTTCAGATAGAATGGTCAGAAGCTATTTTAAATAAAGTAAACCAAGATTTGAAAAAAACAAAGCAATACCATGTATCAAATATAGAAAAAATATTGATAACAGCCAAACAAAATGGCGAGATTTTGGAATCAGAAGATATTAGCATAATATCATTTACTATTATTAGCACTTGGCGTGGAATAATTAGTGCATATATTAGTAAAGAAGCTCCAGATTCATTATCAACAATTGTTTCAAAATGGATAGACATTACAATTAACGGCATAAAATTAAGAAAGGTTTTAGTTAAATGAAAATAATAAAAATTGACAACAACAAAATTATAACTCAAGTTATTATATTGTGCTTATGTGTTGCAATCGGTTGGTTCTTAAAGGCACGCCTTACTCCTCAAATGCCTATGGCTGGCATGATGGGAGCTATGGAACCTTATGTTATTGTAGAAAAAGCAATAATCAAAGACATTACTCCAACCAGAAATTATATTGCACATGTTGAGCCAATCAACCAAGTAGATTTGGTTCCTCAAGTTAGCGGATACATAGAAAAAGTTTTGTTCAATGAGGGTTCTGTTGTTAATAAAGGAGATATTTTGTTTATTATCGAGCAACAAAAATATGTTGCAGACGTAAAGCTAAATGAAGCCAATCTTGCAAAAGCTAAAGCTAACTATGATGAGTTAGAAAAACAATATCAACGTCAAAAATCTCTAAATATTCAAAAATATGCCTCAGAGGCTACGCTCGAAGCAGCATATTCTAGCATGACTCAGGCTAAAGCCGAAGTAGCACAAGCGCAAGCAAACCTAGATTTGGCAAAAATAAACCTTTCTTTTACAGAAATAAAAGCACCTTTTTCGGGCAAAATCGGCAAAGCAATGATTACTGAAGGAAACTTTGTGAGCTCTGCAACAGGCACACTTGCAACTATTGTTCAAGTTAGTCCAATTCGTGTAGCTTTTTCTATTACCGACAAAGAAATTACTGACATAAAACAAAACAAAGAAAAAAACAAAGGGGAACTATATACAAAAATAGTTTTACCAAACAAAACCGAACTAAAACAAAATCAAATATCTTTCTTTACAAGCAACGTTGTTAATCCAGAAACTGCAACAATTTCTATTTATAGTGAGTTTGACAATGAAGATGACACACTTATTCCAGGAAGCTATGTAAACATTCATTTTAGCACAGGCTCTCAACAAGATGCAATTGTTGTTTCTCAGTCTGCTTTGTCTGAAGATGAGTTAGGAAGCTATGTTATGATTGTTAACCAAGATAACATTGTAGAAGAAAAACGCGTTACACTTGGCAACACTGTTGACGGGTTACAAATTATCAAAACTGGTATTAGTGCTGGAGATGAAGTGATTGTTCAAGGATTACAAAAAGTATCTAACGGCAAAAAAGTTAAAAAAGGCGTTGTAGATACTATTAGTCAAGAAGGAAAATAATCAATGTTTTCAAAGTTTTTTATTGAAAGACCTCGTTTTGCGATAGTAATTTCTATTATTTTATCATTAGCAGGAATTATCTCGTCGCAAACATTACCAATATCTTTATTCCCAGAAATTGCCCCCCCAACAATTAGGGTTTCGGCAAGTTATCCTGGAGCAAGCTCTGAAGTTGTAGCAAACTCTATTGGTATTCCACTAGAAGAAGCAATCAACGGCGTTGAGGGCATGATATATATGGACTCAAGCTCGTCAAGTTCTGGTAGTTATAGCCTTACTGTTACTTTTGAAGTTGGCGTAGATGGAGATATGGCTCAAGTTAATGTGCAAAACCGTTTACAAGAAGCTATGAGCCAACTACCAACAAGTGTGCAACAACAAGGACTAAGAGTTAGAAAAGCATCTTCCGATACTCTTGGTTTTGTGATAGCTCGTTCTCCTAATAACACAATGTCTCCTGAAGAGTTGCTAAACTACACTCAAAACAACGTAAAAAACAATCTAATCCGTGTAGACGGTGTTGGTAGTGTTGACGTATATGCTGCTGCTCTTAGTATGCGTATTTGGCTAGATGCAGACAAAATAACAGCCCTAAACTTGCCTTTGTCAAGCATTAGACAAGCCATAGAAAGCCAAAACATTCTTCCTTCTTTAGGAAAAATTGGTGCTATGCCAACGCCAGGCGATGGTCAAATGGTATATAACTTGATTAGTAGTGGACGTATCAATGATGTAGATGAATTTAAGGAAATTATTGTTAGAACTGCAGAAGAAGGCGGGTTAGTTAGACTAAAAGACATTGCAAAAGTAGAGATTGGTCAAGAAGATTATACTTCAAATGCTTTGTTTAATGGTGGTAACTCTGTTGCTATCTCCATTAGTCTATTGTCTGGTGCTAATGCTTTGAGCGCTATGGACAACCTAAAGGCAGAAATGCAACGACTAGCTCAAAACTACCCAGATGACTACGAACTTATTATTGCTTATGATGCATTATGGCATCTATCAAAGAAGTGTTATTTACAATTATTCTTACATTTTTGTTAGTTATGATTGTTTGCTATGTGTTCTTACAAGACTGGCGCGCAACACTTATTCCAGTTCTAACAATTCCAGTTTCTTTATTAGCCACCTTGGCAGTTTTACTTGCCCTTGGTTATAGCATAAACATCTTAACTCTGTTTGGGCTAGTGCTTGCAATTGGTTTGGTGGTAGATGATGCAATTGTGGTAGTAGAAAGAGTTTTGTTCATTATGGAGCATGACAAAAAAATATCTGCAAAACAAGCAACAATCAACGCTATGGAAGAGATTACGGGTGCGATTATTGCCACAACCTTAGTGTTGCTTGCAATCTTTGTTCCTATCGGCTTCTTAGGCGGCATTACTGGTAGAATTTATCAACAATTTGCTGTATCGATTTCAACAGCTGTGTTCTTTTCTTCTGTTAATGCTCTAACCCTTTCCCCTGCCCTTTGTGCCACAATCTTAAAACCTCTAAAACCATTTAAAAGGGGTCCGTTATTTAGATTTTCGCAAGTTGTAGACTACAACCGTGACAATTATGCTGGAATAGTTGGCATTATCAGTCGAAAAGTTAGTGCAATTGCCCTATCCTTTGGGTTGATTGTATGCTGCATATTTGCCCTTTTGCAAGTTAGTCAAAGCTCATTTATACCTGCAGAAGACCAAGGTGTGATTATGGGTAGCTTAAATCTACCAGAAGGAGCTTCTATTGACAGAACAGAGGCTTTTATAGAAAAAATCTCTCCAATTATTAGAGCACAAGAAGGTGTTGTTGGCGTTTTGAGTGTTTCTGGAAGAAGTATGATTTCTGGCGTGTCAGAAAACTTGGCTCTTTTGGTTATTATATTAGAAACATGGGATAAAAGAACAACCAAAGAGCTTTATTCTACAAATATCTTAAACAAGATTAGAATGGAGCTAAACAAATTCCCAGAAGCAGAAGTAAATCTTTTTGAACCTCCTGCGATTATGGGACTAGGAAACTCTAATGGTTTGAGCTTTCAGCTACAATCAAAAGAATCTTTTGATGCCCAAAAGCTAGATGCGGCTTTGCAAGGATTTTTATCTAAACTAAATTCTCAGCCATATCTTAACTACTCATTTTCTTCATACAACGCAAAAACTCCACATATATTTGTGTCTGTTAACAGAGATAAAGCCGAGCTAATGAAGATATCTGTTGGTAGTTTGTATGATACAATTGGGCAATATTTGGGGTCTAGCTACATCAATGACGTAAACTTTGGCACACAAGTAAACCAAGTTATTATGCAATCTGCATGGCCATATAGAGCAAACATCAAAAACATTGATCAACTATATGTTCAAAACAGTCTTGGAAAACAAGTTCCACTAGGTGGCATTGTAGAAACATCTAAAGTTTTGCGTCCTAGCACAATTACCAGATACAACCAATATCCATCTGCATCTATAACTTCTATGGTTAGCCCAGAATTTAGTTCAGGAGAAGCTATGGCAGCTATGGAAAAACTAGC
>CAYJKS010000118.1:0-4024 GCA_964370705.1 uncultured Azospirillaceae bacterium | reverse complement strand
TGTTGGTAAGGTTATTCCTGAACTAAACGGCAAACTAACAGGTATGGCTTTTAGAGTTCCTACTCTTGACGTTTCTGTTGTTGACTTAACTGTTAACTTAGAAAAACCTGCAACTTATGCTCAAGTTTGTGATGCAATGAAAGCTGCTTCAGAAGGTCCATTAAAAGGAATTTTGGGCTATACAGAAGACTTAGTTGTTTCTGCTGATTTTATTGGCGATGCTAGAACATCTATTTTTGATGCTAAAGCAGGTATTGCCCTAACAGATACTTTTGTAAAAGTTGTTAGCTGGTATGATAATGAATGGGGATATTCAAACAAAGTTCTAGAACTAGTATCTCACATGAAGTCTGTAAACGGCTAAAACAAACCATAACAAGCCCCCTGCAAGCTCAGGGGGTTTGAGTTTTTTATTTAATCACAATAAAGGAAAAAATAATGACTTATCACAAAATGAGTGACTTAGATAACTTAAACGGCAAAATTGTTATGCTTAGAGCTGACCTAAACGTACCTATGGACGAGAATTTTAAGGTAACAAACAATGCTAGAATCGAACGCACAGTTCCAACAATCAAAGAATTAATGAGCAAGGGCGCTAAAGTTGTTGTTACTAGCCACTTTGGTAGACCTGAAGGCAAAGGCGATATTAAAAACTCTCTTTCTCATATTGTTGGTGAGCTAGAAAAATCTTTAGGCAAAAAAGTTATATTTGTAAAAGATAGTATTGGCGAAGAAGTAAAGTCTGCCATTTCTACAATGAAACAAGATGAGGTTTTGTTATTAGAAAACCTACGTTATTATAACGAAGAGAAAAAAGGCGACAAAGAATTTGCCAAGCTTTTAACCGCTCCTGTTGATGCTTATATTTCTGACGCTTTTTCTACTTCTCACCGTGCTCATGCATCTATGGTTGCAGCAATAGAAGCTGCCAAAGAAGAACAAAAATTAGTTGCCATGGGCAAACTAATGGAAGAAGAAGTTGAGGCATTAGAAAAAGCTTTATCAACTCCTGTTCGCCCTCTAATTGCCATTGTTGGTGGTTCAAAAGTTTCTACTAAACTAGACTTGCTAAACAACTTAGTTAAAAAAGTTGACAAGTTGGTTATTTCTGGCGGTATGGCTCATACTTTTATGAAGGCAAACGGTATTGACACAGTAACAACTAACAATTCTTTGGTTCAAATGGACATGATTGACACAGCTAAAGAAATTATGCAAACTGCTCATAAAAATAATTGCGAAATTATTTTGCCTTTAGATGTTGTAGTTTCTAAAGAATTCAAAGCAAACGCAGAGCATAAGACTGTTGGCTTAGACGAAATACCTGCCGAAGGTTGGGAGTTGTTGGACGTTGGACAAAGAACAATTGACATTATTTGCAAAAATCTTGACATGAGCAAAACTCTAGTTTGGAACGGTCCTTTAGGCGTGTTTGAGCTTAAACCTTTTGACACAGCTACTAACATGGTTGCAAACTATGCTGCCAAATTAACTCAAGAAGGCGTAATAAAATCTGTTGCAGGTGGTGGAGATACAGTTTCTGCTCTAGAAAACGCAGGCGTTGCGGATAAATTCTCATATATCTCAACAGCTGGTGGTGCTTTCTTAGAATGGTTAGAAGGCAAAGAACTTCCTGGAGTAGTGGTCTTAAAAAAATAAGCCACTCCCATAGCTAAAAATAAAAACGTCTACTTAAAAAGTAGACGTTTTTATTTTTGTGATGAACAGTTAGCGAAAAACTCTACCAACCCAAATGAATGCTCGGTTGCATTGCTTGCACAAATAATTGAAAATCCAGCATCCTATCTCTACAAGAACCCACGCTACAAAGAAGCAACAAAAGACAAGAGCTAACTCTATGAGAGCCTGCCAATCTGGATTCCACGGGTTTGAGATGATAATCGCCACAAAAAAAGCAATTATTAAAATTGTAGCTACAACTGTCCCAATGTTTTTTTTCATGATTTTAAGATTTTAGATTATAACTAGATTACAAAATATGAAGAAAACATTTCTCATATAATAAAACAAAATCTAGCTATAATAATTATTAACTAAAATCATTATAGCTTAAGACTGTTCTTTTGTAAATATCTAATCTCTCTCTATGCTCAGATTACTACTAACACTTTGAGCAGAAGATTTTGCAGGTTTCGGATTAGGCTTTGTCTGATTGTTTGAGGTGCTTTTGCCCCCTTTTCTTAGATTATTGATTGCATCTACTTCACTAGCAGGGCTCTTGTTTGACTGCTCAATATCCTTATTATTTGTTTGAGTATTTTGAGAATTATTGGGAGCGAGCCCAATAACTGAGTTTGAGCTCAAGTCAAAAATTTCTACTTCCATTGGTTTAGACACACGCATAGTCTTATCGCCATTTTTTTCACCATGCTCAAAATATACTTGAGGTGTTTCTGTATAAATATGACTTCCAGATTGAAAGCTATGATGATTTATCTCGTCATCTATACCCAATGTTTGCTTCAGTTTATCTTTGTATTCATCAAAAGTTTTTTTAATATCTTCTTTTATCTCACCACTTTTTAGCTTGTCCACAAAACTTGGTTTTTCTTCTGGCAAATGATCAGTTGGATACATTTGAGCCAATGCTTGAGAAGAGCTATTTATGTCATTCATTTTATCTGACTTAGCAAATTCTGCAGCTTGTTTAGAAAAATCCACTCCTTTGATATTAGAAGTCATCTCCAATAATTTTTTTGCAAAATTTTCATCATTAGATTGTGGCTGATAATCAAGTTTGCCTACTTCATTCTCATAAACATATTTATGTGCGTCACTATCTTTTAGCATAATTGTAAATTCTAAAAACTTATTAAACATCTCTGATTTTTCTTCTTCAGAAAGATTTGCTCTTTCTTCGGGACTATAATATTTATCTAGCTCTTTTTCTATCGGCTGCATAGCTTCAGCAAAAACATTTAGCCCAGACCATTGCTCCAAGCTCATATCTTGCTCAAATGGGTTTTTTTCTTGTAAATATTTTGCAAAAACTTGACTGTGCTTCTCCAATCCATTAAATTTATCCGGAGACTCAAAATCTTCTTCTTGATCAAAATACTTCATAAAATTAACACCACCAAGATTTTTTCCATAAACAATATTCAATGTTTGTTGATAATTTGCGTCATTTTCTGTGCTAAAAGTTGCAAAGTCTTCAGAATTTTTTATATGTGAATCCATATAACTGGACTCATAATTATCTGACCAAGCTTGTTTCACATTCTTAAAAACCCAACCCATTTCTTGGTCAAAATTTTCTTGATTTTCGCTATTTGGGGTTATCTCACCACTTTCTATTGCCTTGATATATTCATCAAAAACACCTACCAATCTATGTTCACTATTATCAAATTCTTGAGGATTTTTTAAATACTCATTTCTCAAAGCCAAAAACTCTGCCAAATTTGCAGCAACTTCCAAATGCTGTTGTGCCTTAAACATTTGCTCTTTATTAAGAGGCAAAGACATAAATCCGTTTGCATAGTCATCTTCATGCTTTTTCTCGTGAATTTTGGTTAAATTATATTTATCATGATTAAATACCTCATCTTTCTTATCATCATAAACTTGAGTAATTATCTTTCTGCTAGAATAATATGCACCGCCATGATTAGCATTTGATACAGTATCTACCTGATACCCCATTTCACGAGCCACATCAACAAAGTCAATAGTTTTAGAATCCTTTAGTGCTTTGGCCCTATCATTATCTATATTTGTATTTTGCAACACAGAAATACTATGATCTGCAGGTGCATCTATATTTTTATTTTCTTCTTTTATGCCTAAGGTAACCGCACCTGCTATAGCAGCAGGAATGATTATTTTTGATCCTGTTCCTCGTAGTTTTTCTAATATTTCTTTGTTGTTGCTCATAGCTACCTCTTTTAATCAAATATACATTTTTATAATATCGCAAATAACCTTCTTCGTCAAGTTTTGTCAAAAAAAGAGTGATGAGCATAATGCTCATCACTCTTAAATAATCAAGAAAAACTAC
>CAYJKS010000117.1:0-4148 GCA_964370705.1 uncultured Azospirillaceae bacterium | reverse complement strand
CTTTAGCCAAATAGAACGTGCTCAACCTATGGAGATTGATTTTCCGGTAGGTAATTTGATTAACCAAGAGCATATTACAACTTATCTTATGATGAGATACCTTATTACAGATGATTATGATGAGCTTCTTAGACGTTGGGGAGAGGGCTCTTATATTTATTGGTATTCTTCTCCTTTTGTATATAACCAGTTTCAGACTTATGATGCTCAATATAATATGAATCAATTTAGACGTAAGCAAATGATGCGTGACGTTGAGATTGATTGGATTAGATCATTGGGTAAAGGGTTGTGGCAAGCTCAATACAGGACCCTAGATTATGCTCAAGGTAGTGTGACGCCTTCGATTAATATTTGGCGAGCTACTATGAGAATTAGGTTTGTGAATATGACAAATATGTCAAAAGAAGACGCACTCAAAAACCCTTATGGATTTTTGATTACTAGTTTTTCTTTGTCTTATCTGGGCAAAAATATTAGTTCTCAGGACTATTTGTCAGAAACAAAAAGAATTTCTAAAGAACTATTCTTTAGATAAAAAAATATCCCACCTTCCATAAGGTGGGATAAATTTATTTGAATAATTTTGCATCAAGCCTTTCTAGCTCATCTATATAACTAGATATTAGTCCTAACCCTTTGTTCCAAAAATCTGGGTTGTTGGGATCTAAATCAAATGGAGCAAGCAACTCATTATAATCGGTAATAGCTGTCTTTGAGAGCATATCCATATATTTGTCAGCAAAATTTTCTATTTTGCCTTCTTGATATAGCTTATATAAAGAGTTAACCAAACAATCTGCATAAGAATAAGCATAAACATAAAATGGTAAAAAGAAAAAGTGTCCGATTTGTGACCAAATATGATTGCAATCTTCATCAGTAATAACTGCTTTGCCTAAGCTTTGTTCAATTTCTTCTTGCCAAATAGTGCAGAGCCTTTCGGTAGTTAGCTCGCCTTGTTTGCGCTCATTATGAGCTCTTTGCTCAAAGAAATGAAAAGAAATTTGGCGAATTGCTGTATTTATCATATCGCTAACTTTGCTAGCCAATAAAGATAATTTTTCTTTGCTATCTGGCATAGATTTTATCATCGATTGAAAGGTTATCATCTCGCCAAAAACTGAGGCTACTTCTTCGGTGGTTAATCTTGAATATTCATTAAGATCACCATTGTTTATTCTTGTTTGATGATGGCATCCATGTCCAAGCTCGTGTGATAGTGTTAAGACGTCATTTTGTTTGCCAGTAAAATTAAGTAATAAGTATGGGTGCGACTTTGATGATGTAGAAGCACAAAAAGCGCCGCTTCTTTTGCCATCTCTTGGTGGAACATCTATCCAGTTATTGTCAAAAAAGTCTTTGGCAATATTATATAGTTGAGGAGAGAAATCTTTGTAGGAATCTAATACAAGTTTTGTCGCATCATTCCAACTATAATCAATATCGGCAGAAAATGGTAGGGGAGCGTTTCTGTCCCAGTAAGAAATCTTGTCAACTTCTAGCCATTTTGCTTTGAGTTTGTAAAAGCGATGAGCAATATTTTGGTAGTTGTCTTTTACGCTTTGAGCTAATGTATCAACGCTTTTGTCTGGCACGTTTTCTTTTAGATTGCGGGCAGAAATTGGCAACTCAAAACCTCTTTTGTCATCTTCTATTGCTTTGTCTTTGATAATCATATTATATATAAAAGTAAAAAGTTCGTTGTTTTGTTGAGATACTTTATTTATTTCTTGTCCTGCGAGCTTGCGGATTCTTGCATCAGAAGATAGTAGTAATTTTGACACCTCGGCAGAATTATAAGTTTTGCCGTCGACATTATAGGTTAGCTTTGAAGAGGTTTCTTCATACAAACGCACCCACGCACTTGATGAGGTCATAGATTTTTGTAGTAATACTTCTTCTACTTCTTGTGATAGTTCATATTGCTTAAAGCGGCGCATTCTTTCTAACCATGGTTTATAAAATAGCACTTCCTCATCTTTTAGCCAATTGTCCATTGTTTGAGATGATTGTTGGTTTATTTCTAGGCTAAAAAATACTAATGGCGAAGAGTCATTAGTTATTTGCTCACTAATGTTTTGATAAAAAACAACGGCATCTTGATTCTTCATCTGAGTTACCATGTTTAGGTAAGCAAAGCTACCTAGAGTATGGGCAATTATGGAATGCTCTTCGTATGTTTTTAGGGCTTGTGCAAATTCTTTGCTAGAAAGCCCTTCTAGCTTGCCTTGATATTTTTTTGCAAAGTTTAAGCAAAATTCTTTGTATGTTTGCAAATCTTGCTTTATTTTTTTATCTTCTATGTTTGAGTATAAATCACTTAAATCCCATGCTGGAAGTGATGAGGCTTTTGTCATAGTTCTTCTCCAATTTTTTTATTTAGCTTTTTTAGCTCTATCATTTGTTGGTTAATATCTGGATTTTGTTTATAAAAATCTTGTAGCTCTGGTGATATTTGTGGTTTTTTTTCTTCAAAAAGATAGTTGTCCCATGGGGTTTCTTGTTTGCCACCTAACCAAAGGCTTATGCCGCTGCCAATGATTTTTATGTTGCAAAGATTGTTTTTTAGAAGAGATTTTAGCACACAAGTATTTTTTTTGTTGCACTCATTTATGTCAGTTATCATTTGTTGAGTGCAAGGAGAAAAACCTTTGTTTTGCTCATTTTGGTGTGGAGATATAAGCACAATTATTATAATGGCAATAGATAGTGCAAATATTGTTGATACAATAAGACCAAACCAATGGATTTTTATAAATTTTAGCATTAGCTAATACCTTGTCTTTTTTTGTAATAAGCCTCTAGGTTGGCTAGTTCTTCTAGGGTGTTGGCACCGCTTACCTCATCTGGATTACATTCTACCATACCACATTTGTATCCTAATTGACGAGATATTTTTATTGCATCTGTCAAATAGTATTCGTTTGCGGCGTTGTCATTGCTAATTTTATCTAAAATATCAAACATTCTTTTGCCATCAAAACACATAATCCCAGAGTTGCACAAAGTAATAGCTCTTTCTTCTTCTGAGGCATCTTTATATTCGATAATTTCTTCTAAGATGCCATCATTTACTTTTAGTCTGCCGTATCTAGCAGGATCTGCTGGGCTAAAGCCTAATACAACAACACTGTAGTCACCTTTGTTTCTTTCTTCTATCATTTTTTGATAAGTTTCTGGAGTAGTAAGAGGATGATCACCAAAAATTACTAATATGTTGCCATCAAAGTTTTTCATGTTTTCTTTGGCAGCTAATACGGCGTGAGCTGTTCCTTGTTGGCTTGTTTGCACACATGTTTCATAAGGGGCAACAACTTTTTTTACTTCTTCGCCATCTTGGGCGATTACAGTTACAATTTTTTGTGCATTAAGAACTTCTAGCGAATCGATAATATGTTTTATCATAGGTTTTGAGCAAATTGGTTGCAAAACTTTTGGCAAGTCAGACTTCATTCTTGTGCCTTTGCCAGCACCAAGAACTATTGCGCCTATTTTAGAGTTTGTCATTTTTTTCCTTTCTAATCTTTTATTAATATATATAATGTATAATAACAAATATGATTTTTTTGTTAATAAAGGATTTGTTTTATGAAAAAACTTTTTTTTACAATATGTTTCGTTGCGTTATTATCCACTTTTGTGGAGCTTAATGCCTCTGTTGCACCGTTAGATAATCCTCAAAAACTTGCAGAAATGCAATCTAGTAACTCTGCCCAATCTATGAGCAATGAAGATAAGTATTTTTTTGCCGACGATGAATATGAGTTTGCAGATTATATTCTTGAGCGTATGGGAGAGGTGCAAACTACTACTATGGAATATATTCAGAGTAACTCAACCGTAAACGTGCAAAGAAGCGAAGAATATATTGCTCAGCAACAAGACGAATCTAAAAGCGAATTTGAAAAAATATATGAAAATGCTCTAAAAAAATTAGATAGCACAGATAGCGTTGATGATTTTGGCGGGCAAGAACAAAACTTTGTGTATTATGAGGCACAAAACAAACCAACAAAAGAACAAAAAAATGCATGGGCAAACCCAGGTTTTGACGTAATAGACGTTACTTTGCCAACTGGAGAAAAAGTGTTGGTGCCTGCAAAAGAGCATATTCCTTATCTATCTAGCAAGATAGATATTTTGCC
>CAYJKS010000116.1:0-4157 GCA_964370705.1 uncultured Azospirillaceae bacterium | reverse complement strand
AAGTCAAAACGGTTATGACTAATTATGAAACAGGCAAAAATGTTTATGATAATGCCAAAATTATAAGCTCTGTTTATGGTATGCCAATTTTGAAATTTGACTATGGTATAGAAGCAAATTATTCTGGTAGAGTAGTGTTTGACAATCTTCCAAGCAATTTGAGAAGTAAGCCAACATTAGTTGCAAAAATAGATAGCTTGGAGGCAAAAGACAAAGAAATTTCTTTGGCTTATTTGACTACAGGAATGAGCTGGAAGACCAACTATGTGGCCAATGTGATTGATGACAAAAAACTAGATATTACAGCTTGGGTTAGCATCAATAATGAATCAGGCGTTGATTATAATAATGCAAAGATTCAACTTATTGCAGGAGATGTAAATCAAACTCCACCAAATAGTGGAATTATGATGGCAAAAGGTATGATGGACGCAGAATTTTCTTCTAGGAGCGTTGGTTATGGTGAGGCTAAGCGAGAAAGCTTGAGTGGGTATCAACTATATAATCTTGACATTAAGACAGATATAAAAAATCGTCAAACAAAACAAGTTAGCTTGTTTGAAAGAAATAATGTTAGTTATAAGCGCTTGGCAGAGCTTAATTCTAGCTTGAGTTTTTATCCAACATCAAAATCAGAGTTTAGGCAACAACATCCAGAAATGGTATATGTATTAAATAATAGCAAAGAGGCTGGTTTGGACTTGCCATTGCCTGCTGGTGTGTTTAGATTTTATCAAGATGACAAATCTGGGAGTATGCAATTTATTGGTGAAGACACAATTAGTCATGTTGCAAAAGGAGAAGAAATGCGCTTGAATTTGGGCGAATTTTTTGACTTTTTTGTTAATGGCAAAATCTTAGAAGTTGGCAAAGTTTCTAAAAAAAGCTTGCCAAGCCAAAATAGATGCAAATTATATGAAACAATGTATTCTTATAAAGTAGAAGTTGAATTTGTTAATTCTGGAGAAGAATCTCAAGATATTTTGTTTGCTCAATATTTGTCAGACAAATCTAAGATTTTGGCAGAAAGCATAAAAGGAAAATTAGCTAATGCAAATAAATATGAATGGCTAATAAATCTTGATGCTAACAGTAAAAAAATCTTGCATTTTGAGCTTTTGTCCCCAGAAAGAGTTTCTGAATGTGATTAGTTTGAAAAAAAGAGAGTTAAAAAACTCTCTTTTTTTATTGTTTTGAGGTTTTATTTTGTGTAAGATGATTTTTATATAAGTTCTTTTTGGGGGAAGATAGATGAAAAAAATTAGCCTATTTAGTGCATCTTTAGTTGCCTGCGGAGTTTTAAGCACAACTTCTGCCAATGCTTCTAGTAATTTGGTAGACTATATTTATAGCACTGCTAGTAATGGTAGTATAAAAGTGTTGAATAATATAAAAAAAGGTGGTTATCAGATAGATGCAACGGATGCAAGTGGCAATACAGCTCTTTGTCGAGCTATTTATAACAACAATAGCAAAGCTTATAATACTTTGTTATCGGCAGGAGCAAATCCTAAGCACCCATGCGTTAAGAACTTAGCAAAAGCAAAACCCAATAATCAATCTATCTCAGTAGCAAGTGATGATGGCTGGTCAATAAAAGATTATACTTGGACTAGCTTAGGAGTTGCTGCTGTCGGTGGTGTGGCTGTTGCTCTTAGTGGCGGCGGTGGCGGTAGTAGTGGAAGTATTAGTTATAATGATGGCAATATTTTACCCGAAGTTCCACCTGTGGACGGTCCAGATGAGCCAACACAACCAGAAGACCCAGAAGACCCAGTAGACCCAGTAGACCCAGTAGACCCAGTAGACCCACCAGCACAAAATCTTGAACCTAGTCATTTTGAAACGACTGAATATTATGCAGGTAATTTTTTGCAAAATATAAATGCTTCTACTGCTTATGCTGAGGCTTATTCTCCTGTAACAAATACACCAAATACCAATCAGAATATAAACGTTGGGATTATAGATTCAGGATTGGAGCTTTCTAATAGTGCATTTGTAGGCAAGAATATAGACGGCTTTAATTTTGATTATGGTATTTGTGCTACTTCATCACAAAGAAATTGCTGGCGTTATGATAGTAGAGATCAAGAGGCATTACTGATTGGTAGTGATGGTGGTGTTGTAAAAACAATTGGAGGTGTAAGTGCTGGTATATGGGCAAACTTTGTTAGCCCTTATGATGAGAATTATGTATGGGGTGGAATAAATAGTAGTGTTAATCCTTCTGGTAGTACTCCACATAACAATCACGGAACTCATGTGGCAGGAATTATAACTGCAAATAAAGACGGCTCAGGTATGCACGGTGTTGCATTTGAAGGGGTAGATTTGTCTATTGCAAAATATGACTTGTGGTCAGATGAGGATGTTGTAATAAAAGCACTAGTCGACAATGGAGTAAAAGTTATTAATATGAGCTTGGGTGCTCCTGCAAGTGTAACACAAAACGCCTCTTCTTCAAATATTGAGAGTCTTTATGATTATGGAGTTTTTGCAGGTTATGATTATGCAGCCCAAAATGATGTGATAATAGTAAAATCTGCAGGTAATGAGGCTTATGTGCAATCAGACATAATTTCTGGCATTCCTTTGCTAAAAGCCTTTGCTCCACAAATAGAAGTTGATGGTGTAATGGTTGATAACCCAAATTCTTTTGAGAACTTGTTTATAAATGTTGTGGCTATGAATTATGGTGCAACCTCGTTGGCATCTTATTCTAACCAATGTGGTGTTACTAAAAACTATTGCATTGCAGCTCCTGGTTCAAGAATTAATTCGTCTATTATAGGCAATACTACAGGTTTGATGAGTGGAACATCTATGGCTGCTCCAGTTGTGACTGGTAGTGTGGCGTTTTTGATGTATCATTTCCCTAGTTTGAGTCCACAAGAAGTTGTTGAACTAATTTTTGAAACAGCAACAGATATAGGTGCTATTGGGATTGATGATGTTTATGGACATGGGTTGCTAAATCTAGGTGAGGCAATGAGTCCACAAGGCACACAAACGATGGCCTTGACTAACCATATTGACGGAGCAAAAGTTAATGCTTTTAATACAAATATTAGGGTTCCTGCAAGTTTCAAAAATAGCCTTAGTGGTGGATTGGCTACAAAAAACATTGCTATATTAGATAAATATAATCGTAGTTTTGCTGTGCCTATGTCTAGCTTTGTTAGCACAACACATAGCGGAGAAGAAAACTTTAAGAATGACTTGAAGTCTTTTTCTAATTTTGTGGGCATAAAAAAGGTTAGTGGCACAAATGGAGTTTCTTTTGGTTATGCTTCTTCATCTAATTTTATTTCTAATGATAATTTTAGCAATTTTGGTTTTGTTTCTGTTAATTATCAGAATCCTAATGGTGGTGAGGTTAGCTTCTTTTATTCTGAAGATACCAAATATGATGACGGCGGATATTTTGAAAGCTCAAAATCTAATCCATATTTGTCAATGCACAATGCTTATGGGTTAGAAGGTGGTTTGGAGCTAAGCAAGAACATAAAGTTTGATATGGGTTTTATGGCTGGTGAAAATGGACTTTATGATGGAAGTAGAGATTATAATGATTATGATTTTGACAATATGTCTTATGCTTTTAGTAATGAGGTATCTTATAATGCTACTCCAAATCTAAGGTTGAGCGCTATGAGTGGTATTTTGCAAGAAGATAGTGCAGTTTTGGGGCTAAATGGTGACGGTGCTTTTGGCGTTGGTGATGCAAATACTTATTATGTTGGTATGTCTTTATCTTGGTTTGCATCTAAGAATGTTGAATTAACAGGAGCTTATTATCAAGGTTGGACTAATCCACAAAGCACATCTTCTAGTATGATGAATGTTTCTCAATTGGCAAGTGATAGCTTTTCTTTAGATGGACGATACTATGCAAACAAGCAAGATACGTTTGGTTTGGGAGTTTCTTCTCCACTAAGAATTTATAGCGGAAAAGCTGATTTTGATGTTCCTGTTGGTAGAGATTATTTTTCTAATGAGGTTTATCGTGAGCAGTTTTCTTTAGATATTGAGCCAAAAGTAAGAGAGTATAAGTTTTCTGTTTATCATCAAAGAGATGTTGACGCAGAGCTTAGTTTTAGGAGTGGGTTTGATATAAGAATAAACCCTGAACATCAAGAAGACGCAAAGACTGA
>CAYJKS010000115.1:0-4163 GCA_964370705.1 uncultured Azospirillaceae bacterium | reverse complement strand
GGTTGTCGCTTTTTTATAGTGTGGTAAAAATAAATTTAGCAAAAAAGTTGACAAAAAAATGAGATGTGGTAATATTAGCTAGTGAATTTTATTTTTTTATATATTTTTAATTTTTAAATACAATTTTATGACTATCTTAGATGTTTTGGGGCAAAAGCCCAGAGTCGTTCAAATGACAGTAAATTATATTGAAGATGCATTTTCATTTACAGTGCATATCAATGGGTTCTATTTAGACACTTATATTGATCGAAATTATAACTTCGAACAATTCTCGCTACTAGACGCAGGTTATAAGAGAAAAGATTTCTTGGAATATTCAAAACCAAATAAAGAAAAGGTTTTAGAATATACTTATGTCTTGGAGAACTAAATCGATATAAAGCAAAAAAACCTAAATGAGTTATCATTTAGGTTTTTTTATTTGTGCTAGATTATCTTCGGTTGCCCATTATTCTCATTAAGTGAATAAATAGGTTGATAAAATCCAAGTATAGGCTCAATGCACCTACCAAAACTTTGCGAGCTTGAGTATCGCTGCTGTCTGAAGACATATAAATCTCTTTGATTTTTTGAGTGTCATAAGCAGTTAGGCCTGTAAATACACAAACAGCAATTGCAGAGATTGCAAAGTCAAGAGCAGTGCTCTTCATAAAAATATTTACAATCATTGCAATAATAATGCCAAATAAACCCATTCTTAAAAAAGCACCCATAGATGTTAGGTCTTTTTTGGTTGTGTAACCATAGATGCTCATGCTTCCAAAGGTTGCTGCCGTTATCAAAAATACTCTTGTGATGCTAGCTCCTGTATATGCCAAAAATATTGGTGCTAAAGACACAGCCATTATGGCAGAAAACAAAAAGAACACGCCTTTTAGTTGAGCAACAGTTCCACTTTGCATTACCCAATTAAATCCAAAAATAATTAAAAGTGGTGACAAAAGTGCTATCCAGCCCAAGCCAGATAGTCCACCTGTTTGAAGGTTGAAGAATAAAGATAATAGGCCATGATTGCTTGCAATCAAAAAAGCAGTTAAGCCTGTAACACAAAGAGCAAGTGTCATGTAATTATATACACTTACCATGTAAGCTCTTAGCCCTTCGTCAATTCTTTCTCCAAGTCTTGCGCTTGAAGAAGCGTATTGTTTTTCTACCATTTTGGTCTCCTAAAAAATTATTTCTAAATAGAATATAGGACTTGTGACCCATAAAATCAAGTGGTTATTCATAGATATGTAGGAGATTGGAGTTTTCTTTAAGCCACTCTTTGCCAAAATCTGTTTGCGGGCAAAGATTTTTTACACATTGCCAAAACTCCGTATGGTGGTTCTTGTGCTTTAGATGAGAAACCTCATGAGCGACCAAATAGTTTATGACCTCTATTGGCGCTAAAACTATTCGCCAATTATAGTTGATGTTGTTTAAGCTAGAGCAACTTCCCCAACGAGATTTTGTATCTTTGATTGCAACTCTTTTTACCTCGCAATCAATTTTTTTTGCCATTGTGCGAGAAAGCTCCAACAAGTGTGTCTGCGCTTGCTTTTTGATAAAATCTTTTACTCTGCGAGACAAGAACTCTGCTTCGCCAGAAACATATAAAATGTTATTTTTTATAAAAACTCCAGCTTTTTGCTCAGGGCTATGCTTTATTGTTATTATGTTGCCCAAAAAGCAAAATTTATCGCCGTCTTCAAAAGGTTTTGCTTGTGGTAGTTGGTTTAGGCTTTTTTCTATCCACTCTTGGTTAGATATGGCAAAGTTTATGGCTTTTTTTGACGAGCAGAATTTGGGGATTGTCATTACAGGAATCCGCTTTTTGATATCTATTCTTAAAGTAAGGCGTTTGCATTTTGAGCTTTTGATGACTTTTATCGGAAAGTCTATTTCTTGTTCAATACTAAACGTCTTCCCAGTCAACAATGTAATCTTCATAATGTTTTATTCCTGATTCAGATATAATTAAACGACCTCTTATTGACTTTAGGGCATTATGCACGCTTTCTTTGTTGCCACTAACTAAAGGGTGCCATTTGGGAAGTTCTTGGTTGTTGTCTAAGAGCCAATAAGCACAAGTCTTAGGCAGCCATCTTGGTTTTTCTCTAACTGCGTCTAGTGTCACATTGCGACAATCTGGGACTTTTTGGAATCTGTTTTCATAAATACGACATAAGCAAGAGTTAGAATCTAAGAATCTGCATTTGACACATGTAAAATAGATTTTGTTGTCTATTTCTAATTTGTTTAGGCAACATTTGCCACAACCGTCACACAAAAGTTCCCATTCGGTTTGGTTCATCTCTGATAGCTTCTTTTTTTTCCAAAATTCTGGCTCAACTGAGTCTAGTTCAGTTTTTTGGTGGTATGTGTTTTTTAGGTTGATAATATATTCTTTTAGCATTTTTTATCCAATTTGTTCTGGTAGGTGGTCTTCTTCGATGTAATTGCCAAATTGAGCATAATTACCATTCCATGCAACAACAACTTTGCCAGTTGGTCCGTGTCTGTGTTTGCCGATAATAATCTCGGCCATGTGTTTGGTGGCACGCATTCTTGCTTCCCATTTGTCATGTTTTTCTGGAGTGTAATTTTTGTCGCTTTCTTTAGGTTCTTCGTTTTGGATATAGTAGTTTTCTCTAAACACAAACATAACCATATCTGCATCTTGCTCAATAGAGCCAGATTCTCTAAGGTCAGACATAAGAGGCCTTTTGTCATCTCTTGCCTCAACCCCACGATTAAGCTGAGATAAGGCAATTACAGGCACCTCAAGTTCTTTTGCCAAGATTTTTAGCCCACGAGATATTTCTGAAATCTCTTGCACACGATTTGCATCACCTTTTTTAGAAGAACCCATAATAAGCTGGATATAGTCCACAACAATCAAGCCAAGCCCTTTGCTTCTTTTTAGTCTGCGGGCACGATTTCTGATTGCAGAAATAGTTAGTCCTGGAGTGTCATCAATATAAAGAGGAATTTTTTCTAATGAGCGAATTACCTCAGCGACTCTGCCAAACTCTCCTTTGTCAATATCGCCATTACGCATACGATGAGACGATATTCCTGCTTCGCTAGACAAGATACGAGTAGCAAGCTGATCTGATGACATCTCTAAAGAAAAAAATGCAACGCCCTTTGATTTTGCATCTATTGTATTGTCTCGACTCATTAGCTCTGCAACATTATAGGCAATGTTGGTGGCGAGTGCAGTTTTTCCCATAGCGGGACGGCCTGCTAAGATAATAAGGTCAGAAGGATTGAGTCCGCCGCATTTTTTATCTAAGTCATCTAGTCCTGTAGATATTCCAGACAATCTTCCTTCTCTTTGATAGGCTTTTTCTATTGAGTCCAAAGACAGGCTCAAAGCGTCCGAAAAGTCAATAAAACCTCTTTGCGAATCGCCGATTTCTGACAATTGGTATAATCTTTTTTCTGCTGCTTCTATTTGATCAGAGGCAGTAGTGTCTAGATCTTCTTTCATGGCGTCATTAACAATGTCATAACCAGTGGCAATTAGCTCTCTTCTAACATATTGGTCATAAATATATTGTGCATAATATTGTGGATTAGTTAAAGGAGATGAGCTATCTGCCAGTTTTACCAAATATTTGTGCCCACCAATATCGTCTAAAGAACCATCTTGCTCAAAATAATTTTTGAGCGTAATTGTGTCTGCCGTATGACCCCTAAAAATTAGTTTGGAGACTATTTCATAAATTTTTGCATGAGTAGGGTGTGCAAAGTGGTTAGGTTTCAAAAAGTCAGAAATTTTATCTAGTGCCTTGTTATTTGCAAGCAATGCACCCAAAAGGGCTTGTTCGGCTTCGATGTTTTGTGGTAGAGAATCTGTGTTTATATTTTCCATAGTCGTCCTTTAGTCATAAGATTGTATTTTGCTTTGTAGCAGAGATTAGAAAAAAAAGAAAATAATAATTTGGTGATTTTGTATTTATTTATACACAGGCTGTTAATAAGTGGGATAAGTTTTTGAGTTGAATAAATTTATTTGACCTTTGTTTTTTTTGGACATATTCTTAATTTTGTTTCAATAATCTTTTGAAAGGATTGCTAATGAAAATTTTTGTTTGGGCTTTGGTGATGTTTTTTGTTGGAATAAATAATGCAAGGGCTGAGATTTTTGCTCAGTTTACAACAAATGTTGA
>CAYJKS010000114.1:283-4168 GCA_964370705.1 uncultured Azospirillaceae bacterium | reverse complement strand
TATCTCACAAAACAGCCACAAACATAAAAAATCTTGCAATAAACAATAGTAATATATAGACTACATACATAATCAAAAGGAGAAAAACATGAAAGTATTGTTTATAAATGGCAGTCCAAGACCCAAAGGATGTACTTATACCGCAATGACAATTATTGCAAAAGAATTAGAGGCTCATAGTATAGAGGTTGAGTTTTTTAATATCGGCAATAAACCTGTGCGTGGATGTATTGCCTGCAAACAATGCCATGCCAAAAATCTTGGCAAATGTATTTTTGACGATGATATCGCCAATAAATGCCTAGAAAAAATGTCAGAAGCAGATGGAATTATTATTGGCTCTCCTGTTTATTTTGCGGGGGCAAATGGGTCACTAACCTCTGTTTTAGATAGAGTCTTCTATGCAGCAAGCAACAAATTTAACTTCAAGCCTGCGGCTGCAATTGCTAGTGCCAGAAGAGCTGGAACAACTGCAACCCTTGACAGGTTAAATAAATACTTTTTATTTGCCAATATGCCGATTGTATCATCAATGTATTGGAATGAAATACATGGTAACACTCCAGAAGAAACTTTGTCAGATGAAGAAGGTGTGCAAATAATGCGTGTTCTAGGCAAAAATATGGCATGGTTATTAAAATCTATTGAGGCTGGCAAAAATAACGGCATTAACCCACCAGAGATAGAAACAAGAATAATGACAAATTTTATTAAATAATATTTGTAACTTCTTTCAAGCTTAACACTCTTCTTGCCTAACAAACAAAAATACGGCTTTTAGTCGATAGCGCTTGACTTACTTGTATAAGAGAACATTTACTAAATTATACTATCAACCAATTCTGGAAAAGTAGATAAAGTATCACCTGACCAAAAATGACCTCTGTCATTAAACCGATTAACTATCATACTCGCACCAAATAACTTAATTAAATTATTTGCAGCCAGATTAATTCCTAAAGTATCATCTGTTGAATAAAACATCTCAATGACTTCTACTTGATTAAGAATAGATTTTTGAGGCAGATAAGTAGGAGCACAACTTTCAGATGGCCTTGTTTGCTCCAAATCAGTCCACGGCGCAACTAAAATCAATTTTTTTATTTTAATATTTGGGTTTTTAGATAAATATTGCAATATAAATCCTGCGCCAGAACTGTGACCAACAATTGTAGTTTCTTCATCAACAATTATTCTGTTAAATACATTTGCCCAATCAGAGTATTTGCTTTCAGGTATCCAAGGAGAAGGCATTGTTAAAACTTGCGTTGATACATTGTGTTTTAATAATTCCATAACAAGCCAAGGATACCAACCTCGACACATGGGAGGAATATCTCTGCTAAAAAAAGCATCTTTACTACTTGCTGTTCCAGGTATTACCAAAACTTTGCTCATTTTATCTCCTATATCTTTGCAAAATGTGCGTTTTTAATATCTTTAGTCACGTTGCTTGCATCAAATATTTCTGCATTCATTGCAACATATACTCCAGAAGAGACAAATTGACTTGCAGCAATTGCAAAACCTAAATTAAACCCTGCATCATTTGGTGCAAAACCATCTAACGGATAAAAAGCACCTGTTAAAATAATCTTTTTGTTTGAAGATTCTGCTGATAAATGTTCTTGTATATATTTTGCAGTATCTGCCATTGTATATGTGCCATGTGTTATGACAAAGCATTCTTCTGACGATTTTTCAATTATATCAACTATTGATGATTGAATTTCTTTTGTTATATCTCTTGAATCTTTCATTGCAACAACACTATAAGATATTTTGCAATTTGGCTTAATATAAGTATCTATATATGATGGGATAGAACTTTCTTCTTTTACAACAACTGTATCATTGCTAGGAGACCAAATTGAATCAATTGTGCCACCAGTTATTATAAATCTTACATCTTGCATTTTAAGCCTCCAAAAATATTTGCCTTTATCTTATCATCAAATTTAATTTTGTAAACAATAAAGCTTTTGATTTAAAGTGCAATGCAGCAATGCTTATTTTGAATGACTTCATTGATTTTTTACAAAAAAGTTTTGAGCAATCTTTTTACACACCTAAACCATTGAAAAACATACAAAAAAACGCCCAGATTACTCCAAACGTTTAAATTGCTGGTGGTTATGCGTGGTATTAACGAACATCTGGCATTTTGATAACTACCAGCCAGACCATTTTTCATGTATAAGAAATATTTTCTCTTGCATAATTGTTATTATGTCATCATTATAATAAAACAACAAAAAGGAGATTAAAAATGCTAAAAAATATAATTGCAAGCTTTGCAATAATGTTATCACTTACATTATCAGCACATGCACAAACTCAAGTAGAAAGTAAAACTAATACAATTACACCAGCTCAAAAGTTGGTTGTAATCACAGGGGCCGCGTCTGGAATTGGTCTAGAAACAGCAAAATATTATGGAGACAAAGGCTATAAAGTTGCTCTTTTTGATATTGATATGAACCAAATTAAAGATATTAACAAACCAAACTTTTTCAAAAGAGCTTTAGATGTTAGAGATAGAGCAGACTTTGTAAAAGCAGTTCAAGAAGCAGAGGCTCACTTTGGGCTTCCGGTTGATGCATTTTTCAACAATGCAGGCGTTATGCCACTTGGTGATTTTGCCACACAAAATCCAGATGATTGGGACAGATTAGTTGATACAAATGTTAAAGGTGTATTAAATGGCATTTATGCTGTTTATCCAGATATGGTAAAAAGAAAATCAGGACATATTTTTAATATGAGCTCAATGGCTGGCAGAAAAATCTTTGATAATCACGGTGTTTATGTTGGCACAAAACACGCTGTTCATGCCATCTCAGACCAATTAAGAAAGGAAGGTGGAGCAAATGGTGTTTGTGTATCTGTAATTGCACCAGGAGCCACAAAAACAAACTTAGTTGCAAGAGACAACGACCAAGCAACAACAGATGCATATAACAAAGGCGTAAACTCTGGTGGAGGCTATATGGATGCAATAAGAGTTGTTGAGGCAATGGACTTTATTTATCAAATGCCATCAAATGTTTGTATCAGAGAAATACAAATGACATCAACAGGTGGTGAATAATCTTTTTTAAGATTACCAAACAATAAAGCCTCAGTTTTCTGAGGCTTTTATTTTTATAGTGAGTTATCTTTTTCATATACTAAGTCAGTTATACCGTTATAATTTTGGGTTGAGATGAGTTTTAATTTTGTTTCAGGTAAGCCTGTTTCAAAAAGCCTTGTGCCATCTCCCAAGATTGTTGGTATTATAGCTATGCTTAACCTATCAATCAAATTTTCTTTCAATAATTGATTGGCTATGCTTGCTCCACCGCAAATCCAAATATCTTTTCCTTCTTGGTTTTTAAGCTCATTTATTAAACCAATTAAATTTGAGCTAAATTTGATGTCTTCTTTATCACTTAAATTTTTGCTTGTAATAACATAGCTCATTTTGCCTTTATAAGGCCAATTATCAACAGCAAGCTCTGTTATAATTTGATGATAAGTATTATAGCCTAAAACAACAGTATCAACGCTTTCAATAAAGTTTGGATAACTTCCCATATTTTTTTCATCACTACCATCGCCTTTAAGCCAAGCGACACTGCCATTTTTATCGGCAATAAAGCCGTCTAAACTAGTTGCTATGTATAATATTATTTTTCTCATTTGCTATCTCTTTTCATATATAAAATTGGATAAGGGCGTCCTTGTTCATCAAGTTCTGTTCTTTTATAAACCTTGAAACCAAAATGCTCATAAAACTCTTTTGCTTTTGGGCTTTGCTCATTTACAGATACTTCATTTGCGTTCAAATCATCGATTGCATAAGTTATTAATTCTTTGCCAACGCCTTTGCCGATATAATCAGGA
>CAYJKS010000114.1:0-273 GCA_964370705.1 uncultured Azospirillaceae bacterium | reverse complement strand
ATTTTTTCTTGGACACCTAAAAAGCCTATCGGAGCATCACCTTCAAAAGCAACAACCAAATTAGGAATATCTTTGAGAGCCGATGGCAAATAAGGCTCAATCTCTTCAACTTCTTCTTTTGATAAAAAATCATGTGTTGCCAAAACAGAAGCTTTCCAAACTGCAGTCAACTCCGCCACAAGCCCATCATTTCTATCATTTATAAATTCTAATCTCATTTACATTTCTTTAAACAAACTAAAATTCTATAACATCTCTTGTTTAAAAGTAAAA
>CAYJKS010000113.1:851-4186 GCA_964370705.1 uncultured Azospirillaceae bacterium | reverse complement strand
ACACACCAACCTTATCAGCTGCTTTTGTTACTGTTTTTGTTACTGTTTTTGTTACTTTTTTAGCACTTGATTTAGAAGCAACAGGCTTTTCTGTTGTTTTATCATTTTCATTAGCTTCATTTGTATTTTTAGTCACAATCTTTTCCTCAAAAAATTTACATTATTAGGCTTTATCACACTTTTTAATAAATTTCAATAGCATGATCCCTAGCATAAGCAGTTAATTGTTGACGCAAAGACGATTGCGTAGAATCTACGAGCATATTAACATAATCGGTTACTTCTTCTACATTCATCGACCTAATCATACTTTTGACATTGCCAAAAATTGAACCATTAACTGACAAATTTCTATAACCCAGTCCAATCAAGACCATGGCCTCTATTGGGTTGCTTGCCATTTCTCCACAAACAGAGCAATAAACACCAGCTTTGTTGGCCTTATCTATAATTGTCTTCATCACCTTCAAAAATGGTGGAGACAAAACATCATATCTTTCTGCAAGTTTTGAGTTACCTCTATCACAGGCAAATATAAATTGAGCCAAATCATTAGTCCCAATAGAAATAAAATCAACTTTTTTCAAAATATCATCTAGCTGAAAAATAACCGAAGGCACTTCTATCATCAAGCCAATGTTTATTTTTTTAGGCAAGACTGCTCCTTTTGCCTTAACTTTTGCAAGTTCAATCATCAATGTTTCTTTTGCTTCTTCAAATTCGGTCAAATCAGAAATCATCGGAAACATTACGTTTAGTTCTTTTCCAGCTGTGGCGATCAAAAAAGCCTTTAATTGCTTACGCAAAATAGCTCTTCTATCGAGTGTAATTCTAATAGATCTCCAACCAATTGCGGGGTTATCTTCACCAAAATATGCCCAATAAGGCAAAAGTTTATCCGACCCAACATCAAGGCTTCTAAACATAACTTTTTTGTTACCAGCCTTTTCCATTAAGTCTGCATAATAAGAAACTTGCTTGTCCACACTAGGCATTTCTTCTGATGCCATAAAGGGTATCTCTGTTCGATAAAGACCAACCCCGTCACAATTTGTAATTTTAATATAATCAAAATCAAGCTGCAATCCCACATTAATATACATATTAACATCAACGCCATCAAGGGTTTTTGCTGGCATCTTACGCAAAGATGCCATTTTTTTTGCAACTTCTTCTTTTTCTAGTAATTTAATCTTAAAATTATCTACAACTTGCGAAGAAGGAGCCAAATAAACAATCGCCTCATTACCATCCACAGCAATGTATTGACCATTTTTTATCTCACTAATAACCCCCTTAATTCTTGCCACAACAGGAATATTAAGAGCTTTTGCCACAATAGACACATGCATAGTTGGGGTGCCTTCTTCAATAATCAAGGCCCTAATTTTGCTATAATCATAATCCATTAACTCTGCAGGACCCATTGTTTGAGCAACAATAATAATGTCTTTTGCTTCTGAATGCTGCACGTTTTTATAATCACCATTTAGATATGCTTGCAATCTGTCGGCAACATCTCTTAAGTCGTGCAGTCTTTCTTTTAAGTATTTATCTGAGCTAGCAGAAAGCCTGCTCCACATATCTTCATAGGCCCTCTCAACAGCTGCTTCTGCTGTTAGACCACCTTCAATATTCGTTACAATTTTACGATACCAACCCTTGTCTTTAGCAAACATCTTATAAGCATCTAAAATATCTAAGTGCTCACCCAAACCTAATTTTGTAGATGTAAACTTTTCATCCAAGTCCTCGTTCATCTTTATATGAGCAACTTCGAGTTTTCTGATTTCAATATCTTTATCTTCTGCAAAAATATTTGTAACCGATTGTCTGCGTTTATGCACAACTGCCGAGCCTAGGCCGTATCCTTTATTAAGGCTAATACCTTTTATTTTATCTCTAGCCGTCATACCTCTCGATTTTATTAGAGAACGTTTATACTCAATCATTTCTTCTGAGGTTAAAATATCTACCAAAAGCATTGCAATGGTTTCTAAAAGCTCTATCTCTGCGCTAGATCTTTCTACCTCATTGCAATTATACAAAGACAAAACGCCAATACTCTTGTTCCATCTAATAATAGGCACACCAATAAAAGATTTAAAATCTTTTTCTTCAATTAACTCAGGTTTTGATACAAATTTTGGATAAAGCCAAACATTATTCATTGTAATACTACGTTTAGAACTAGCAATTTCTCCAGTAATTCCTTCGTTAGACCTAAGTCTAACCTTGTGTTTTGCATCTTGCTTAAACCCATAAGAAGCAAAAAGCTCCAAATAGTTATTATCAATAACCACATAGCAAGTAGCAGCATCTGCTCCCACTTTTTTAACAATAGTTTCAAGCACTTGTGTCAATTTGAGCTGCACATCATCATTAGTATCCATAATGTGTCGCAACTGTTTTAATGTGCCTAAAGCTTCTTTTATTGCCAATGATTGCATAAACTTATCCATTTTTCTCAAAAATTTATATTGTGCTTTTATTTATATTATTTATATTTAATTTCATCAAGTCTAAAAAATAACTTATAAGGAGCAAAAAATGGCCAACAATTATAAACGCGGAGAAAAAGATAATCGCCCTTGGGGAACATGGGAGGTTTTGGACTGCGGAGAAACTTTTTGCATAAAAAGAATCAAAGTAACACCAGGATCAAAACTATCTCTACAACTACATCATCACCGAGCAGAACATTGGATTATTGTTAAAGGCGAAGCAATGGTTACTCTTGGCGAAGAAGTTTTGCTCAAAAAAACAGATGAACATATTTTTATTCCTGTTGGCACAAAGCATCGCATAGAAAATACCACATCAGAAGATGTTGAATTTATTGAAGTACAAGCTGGCGACAATTTGGATGAAAACGATATTGTCCGCCTTGAAGATGTATATGGGAGAGCATAAATGAGTTTTATCAAACTTGGATTAAGCAAAAAAACAGTCAAAGCTCTTAACGAGATTGGCTTTGAAGAACCAACAACTGTTCAAATAGATGTAATCCCTGCAATCTTAGAAGGCAAAGATATTTTTACAATTGCCCCTAATTGTTGCGGCAAAACCATATCTTACCTTTTGCCTTTAGTTGACATTATCAACAAAAAAAATCCGCAAAATATATTGATTATTACCTCAGATAGCGACAAATCCGTAGAAGTATCTGACTATTTGGCAACCCTAAACAAGTTCCATGAAGAAGAAACTCATGTGGAAAGCGAAGAGTCTGACGTTATTATTGGTTCTCCCAACCTTTTAGTTGAGTTATTAAAAGAAGAGCAAATAGACTTGTCTAACATAAATATCTTGGTAGTTGACGACATCAACCTAAT
>CAYJKS010000113.1:0-841 GCA_964370705.1 uncultured Azospirillaceae bacterium | reverse complement strand
CCATGGAACAAGTATTAGAGCTACTCCCTGCAAATAAACAAAACATTGTTTATACAACTAGACGCTCTAAAGAAACTCAAATTATTTTAGATAAAATCCTAAAAACTCCGCAAGAAGTAAAAGTTGATAAAAAACAAATAATCGAATCACCACAAAAAATCGATGTAGAAAGATTTTTGGCATTATCACAAAACCCAAATATTGATAAAAATCAAATATTGGTACCAAAAGAAATTAAAAACGCCAAAAAACTAGAAAAAGAAAAAAGAAAGAACAAAGAAGAAATCACCACAAAAAAAGATATAAGTAAAAACCATAACTCAGATGTTAATACAGACAGTGAGGCACTAAAACTAGTAGAAAAATATAATTCATTCAATGGAAGAACTCCTAGCTTTATGTTAAAACCTGTAACTTTATCTAACATTGACTCTGAATAAACAAATAAATCTTTTTGCAAATGCCTATTTAACAAATATTCACAAGAATCTACACAAATGCTAGAAAGATGTAAAATGAAAAAACATTCACAAGAAAAAGCTCGCTCTATGGTAGAAATGATAGGAGTGCTTGCAATCGTAGGCATTTTGTCTGTTGTTGCAATATCTGGATATGGCAAAGCAATGGCAAAATTTAAGATAAACGCTTTTATAGACCAAATTAGCCATATTCAAATGAATGTTGTTCACCTGCTTTCAAGAACAGGAAACTACGAAGGGCTAACTAATCAAATATCAATCCAAATTGGTATTTTTGAAGATAGCATGCTAGATACTGGAAATCGCGAAACTGCCAAAAAAGCGTATCATCTTTTTAATGGAGAAATCAAAGTAAGAGAAGG
>CAYJKS010000112.1:0-4198 GCA_964370705.1 uncultured Azospirillaceae bacterium | reverse complement strand
GGCTAAAAGAATTATTACGGCATTGGTAATGATACCAATTATAGTTGGTATTTGCTACGCAGGGTTTCCTTATGTTAATATGCTAATCTTTGTGATTGGTGCTTTACTTTCTTGGGAATGGAGCATTATGGTCAAAAACAAAAATCAACCGTTATTTGCAATGACTTATATGCTAGCAACCTCTATTGCTATTATGTTAGGCTCATTTAGTAATGTTGTGCCACTAAAAACTTTGGTATCTTGTTTTTGTGCTTTAGTAATAATGCTTTGTTTAGTTAGTATGTTTGTTTGCTTAAAGGCTAGCAAAGAAAAATACAAGAAGCTATTGATTTTGGGCGTTCCATATATCGCCATAGGCGTTTCTTCTATTGCGTGGATTTATACTATTGCAGGAACTTCTGGCATTATTTGGTATATGTTTGTAATTTGGAGCGTAGATACAGGTGGAATGCTTTTTGGCAAAACAATAAAAGGTCCAAAGCTAGCTCCAAAAGTTAGTCCTAATAAAACATGGTCTGGTTTAATCGGTGGCATGGTTCTTTCGGCAATAGTTGGTTGTGCTATAGCTTACTTTTATGGCTCTACACAGCTTGTCAATGTGGCAATAATTGGTGCTTTTTTGGCATTTGTTGCTCAAATGGGAGACTTAGTAGAGTCTGCCATTAAGCGTCATCTAAACATAAAAGATTCTGGTAGCATAATTCCAGGTCATGGAGGTATTTTTGACAGAATAGACGGTATGATTTTTGCAGCACCAGTATTTATTTTGGTGTTGATATTTTTTTCTAATTTTTTATAAGAAGGTAATTTTTGATTATGGAGTGGTTGTTTAATATTATTTACTATGTAGTTCCTTTTATAGTTCTCTTAGGGATTTTGGTTTTTGTTCATGAGTTTGGACATTTTATAGTTGCACGTCTTTTGGGCGTGAGTGTAACAGATTTTTCTATTGGTTTTGGAAAAGAGCTTTATGGGTTTGCAGATAAAAAAGGAACTCGTTGGAAGATATGTGCTATTCCTTTAGGTGGATATTGTCAGTTTTTAGGAGATGCTGAAGCATCATCTACAAGCTCAGATAACTCTATATCTCTTAGTAAAGAAGAGCAAAAACAAGCTTTTTCTTTTCAAAACCCATGGAAGAAAATGGCAATAGTTATTGGTGGCCCAGCTTTTAACTATATTTTTGCGATTTTAGTATTTACAATTTTGTTTGCCTCTCTTGGCAAAATAGAGTTTCCGCCAGTAGTAGGCGAGGTTATAAAAGACGGTCCAGCTTATAATGCCGGAATTATTGCTCAAGACAAAATTTTAGAAGTAAATGGTAAAAAGGTTGCAACTTTTGGCGACATTACCAAAGAAATAATGCTAACTGCGAACCCTATTGCAGAAGTTAAGCTCCAAAGAGGCGGTGAGGTTATTGACTTGTCTATTGAGCTAAAAGAAATGGAAGTTGATGAGAAGGGGCAAGTAAATAAGCGTCCAATGCTTGGAGTAAAATCTCTAAACACAACAGAAGTTACTCATCAACCAATGTCTGTTCCTGCAGCTTTTGTTGAAGCAAGTGTAGAAACTTGGGATATCACAGCATCTACATTGAAAGGTGTAGGGCAAATGATAACAGGCAAAAGAGGTGCTGATGATTTGGGCGGAATAATTCGTATTGCAGAAATGACTGGCGATATTACCAAAACCAATAGATGGCTAGACTTTTTTGTGTTTATGGCTCTTTTATCTATTAACTTGGGGTTGATTAACCTGTTTCCAATCCCTGTGCTAGATGGTGGGCATATAGTTATATATCTAACAGAAATTATTACCAGAAAACCAATAAACGAAAAACTTAAAGAAAACTTGTTTAAAGGTGGTTTTGCTATAATAATTGCTTTGATGATATTTGCAACTTGGAATGATTTTGTGCACCTATTTAACCGCTGGTTTGCATAAGTTTTATAAAGGATTATGTAATGAAAAATATAATTACTACAACAATATTTGCTTTTTTAATAAGTATTTCTGGAGCTAAGGCTCAAGAGATAAAAAATATTGATATCAAAGGAACCCAAAGGGTAGAAAAAGAAACAGTTTTATCTTATGTAGATATTCAATCTGGTGACGATGTATCACAAGCAAAACTTAATGCTGCCATAAAATCATTGTATCAAACTGGTTTGTTTTCTGATGTATCTTTTGATGTTGTTGACAATGTTTTGTTAATAAAAGTAGAAGAAAACCCAATTATAAATGAACGCTTTTTTGACGGAAACGAAAATATAGACGACGCAATGTTAGAAAAAGAAGTTCAACTTTCTTCTCGCTCTATTTATAGTGTTGCTAAGGTCCAAGAAGATGTTCAAAGGATTCTAAATATTTATAAGAGAATAGGGCATTATGCAGCCTCTGTTGAGCCACAAGTTATTAAACGTGACCAAAACAGAGTAGATTTGATTTATGAAATTGACGAAGGCCCAACTGCCAAGATATCTAAAATCAATTTTATTGGTAACAAACACTATTCTGGCCCAGAGTTGCAAGGTCAAATCTTGAGCAAAGAAACTAGATGGTGGAGAGTATTCTCTTCTTCTGAAAGCTATGACCCAGAAAAAACTAATTATGACAAAGAACTATTAAGACGTTTTTATAATAGTAATGGTTATGCTGACTTTGGCGTTATTTCTGCCGTTGCGGAGCTTACTCCAGACAATAAATCTTTTATTATTACAATGGTGGTAGATGAAGGCGACAGATACAAAGTTGGTGAATTGGACATTTTGTCATCAATAGATGGTGTAGATGCATCTAGTTTAATAGAAATAATAAGTTTTGAACAAGGGGATTGGTATAATTCTAACAAAATAGAAAAAGCTACTTATGAAATAACTCAATATCTTGGCAAACAAGGTTTTGCTTTTGTTGAAGTTAATCCTATTTTTAATAAAAACGAAGAAACTAATGAAGTTAGCATTACTTTTGATGTAAGAGAAGGTCGACGTATTTTTGTTAACGAAATAAATATTACAGGCAACAGCCGAACAGATGATAGTGTTATTAGAAGACAGTTTAGATTAGATGAGGGCGATGCCTTAAATGTTACAAAAGTTATGGCTTCTCGTCGTAATATTGAGAATTTGAACTATTTTAGTAAAGTAGACATTCAAACCGAGACAACTTCATCTGCTGATAAGGCTAACATAAAAGTTGAAGTAGAAGAAAAATCTACTGGATATTTTAATGTTGGTGTTGGTTATTCTTCGGTTAATGGTGTGCTCTTAAACGCAGGTGTTGTTGAAAACAACTTTAGAGGCAAAGGGCAACAACTAGGGCTAAATGTAGGTATTTCTGAGCGTGTCCAAGATTATAGTCTGAACTTTACAGAGCCATATTTTATGAATATGCCTTTGGTTGCTGGAGTAGATATTTTTGGCACAGAAACAGATTATCAAGAAGAATCTTCTTATGATGAAAAAAGCACTGGTGGCAGAATAAGACTAGGTTGGGACTATACAGATGACTTATCTCAAAGTCTTAGATACACACTTAAAGAAGATGAGATACTAAATGTTTTAGATACAGCATCTATATATATTCAACAAGAAGAAGGAAGCTACATTAACTCTTCAATTGGTCAAACAATTGCCTATGACAAAAGAGATAATGCATTTAATCTACAAGAAGGATACTACTTATCTTTAGGCACCGATGTCGCTGGGTTAGGTGGAGATGAAAAATACTTCAAATTTGATGTTAAGGCATATAAATATAATACATTTTTTGACGATTACACCCTAAAAACATTTATTAATGCTGGCTACATAGATAGCTTTGATGATGACGGAGTTAGACTTTTTAATAGATACTTTATAGGTGGATACACAATGCGTGGCTTTAGTTCTGCTGGTATTGGTGCAAGAGACAAATACACAAAAGATGCTTTAGGTGGTAACTGGATGCTTTATGGTGGTGCAGAACTATCTATACCACTTGGACTAGATGAGGTTGGCATTAAGGGAAGAACTTTTGTAGATGTTGGTATGTTGGGCAATCCTGATAATATTGATGCTGAATATGTTTACTATAATGACACTCCAAGAGTTTCTGTTGGTTTTGGTTTTAGTTGGTTGTCACCAATGGGCAATATTGATATTGACTTTGGTTTCCCAATTATAAAAGAAGACTATGATGAGACAGAAGTGTTTAGACT
>CAYJKS010000111.1:0-4229 GCA_964370705.1 uncultured Azospirillaceae bacterium | reverse complement strand
AATAAAAAAGGATTTTAATAACAATATTATTAATCTTGAAATAGATGAACTAAAACATTTTATTCCACAAGAATATGGAGCTCAAAAAGTAAATATTGCAAGCAAATGGTTTAAGCAAATGATAATTAGTGCAATAGAGAGCAAAAAAAGCATTTTAATTACCAGGCAAAAAAATATGATTTTTTTAAATCAGACCAAAAATATTTTTAAGAAGGCTAAAGAAAACAACTATAATACAGAGGCAAACTTTTTTGTTGTAAATCAACAAACGTCGCGATTAGGGATTATTAGCAGATACGAAAAAGCTCTAAAAAACGCTTTTATTAAAGATGACATAAAAAACTATCCAAGGCCTCCGCATTTTTTGGGGCACTATATATTGTTTCAGGCAATACCCGTAGCAGCGTCTTTTTTGGACAATTTGTCTGATGTTGATGTTACAAAAGTATATGATAGAAGGCTTAATCTTTTGGCATATAAAAACAAAGTTAATGGCAAAAAATCAAAAAACAGTGTCTTAAGAACAGTTATGACCAAAGGTTATGCACGATTTTCTCCACAAGAAAGAATTGAATATAGCGAGCTAAAAAAAGCCACCATAAAGCAAATGAGAGATAGAAACGCCTCTATCAAAGACATATCTTTTTATAAGTTTATAACAAGACTATAAGCTTTATGTTTCTTGTATAATTACTTTTTCTTCGTCGTTATCTTCAAGAGCTTTTTTTAGTTGCTCAATATCGTAAGGAGTGTTGATGTCAATAATTATTCTTTTGTTTGCGGCTTCAATGTTTTTTGTATAGTCAGAATGCTCAACAAATGTTGGCACAACATTTGCATTTTCGGGCATTAGTTTAGCACTATCAAAGAGCTTGCTTCCCCACAAAACAGGGTTTGCTTTTTTTCTGCGATAAGTAGATATGCAAAGCTGTTTTTTGTTACCTTTTTCAAAAGTTTCTATCATATTGTTGAGATGTTCCACAGTAATATATGGCATATCTGCAGGGATTAGGATTGCACCATCGCAAAAAGGCGGCACAGATTTTAGCCCTAAGTTTATAGAGGTTTTTACGCCTGCATAATAGTCATGATTTCGAACAATGTTTATGTCTAGTCCGCTTAAATGTTTTTCTACTTCTTCTGCATTATGTCCTGTTACAACATAAACAGGAGCAGCATTAGACTTAATAGCAGCATCAACTGCCTTCATAAATAAAGGCTTGCCATTAACATCAAGCATAAGTTTATTTTTGCCAGCCCTTGCACTAATACCAGCGGTTAAGACAACAGCTGCTATTTGTGCTTGGTTTGGATTTTTTTTGCTAGGTTCAATAAGACTTTCTTTTTCAGAGTCGTTAAGTTCCATAGAATCAATAATAATGTTTTCTAGTATTTCAAAGTCTTTTTTATCCAAAATATTTTTTGCAATAGCCATTCTAACCATTCTATCTATGGCAGAAGTATCTACTTCGTCATAATTGTAGGGAATAGCAATAATTTTTACGTCTCTTCTGGTTGCAATAGCAAAGTCGTGAGCTCTATGTTGTGGTATGCTAATTTTTATAAACTCGTCAACAATCTCATCTAATGCTGCACAAATTGTTCCGTTTCTATGGTTTGTTTCTGCACCAGGAATAACAAAAACAATTCTATGGCTTGCCATTGCGGTTTGTAGTGTATCTGCAACAGCTCCAACTTCGTATTTGCTATCATATACATTAGCAAATTCTATTTCTAGTCCTTCAAATGATTTTATCATTTTGGAGATAATATTTGTAAAATGCTTAGTTTCTTCTTCATCATTATATATGCGAGAATAAATAATTGCGGCTTTTTCTTTATATTGTTTTTCTATCATTAAAAGTGGAGCGTTCCCAGACAAGGAATAAACAACTTTTTCTATGAGTTGTTGTTCCACAATTGGAGAAAAAATTTCTATAACAGCAATCACATCACCTTTTTTAACATTTTTATAAGGTGTGATGACATTAAGTATCATATTTGTAGAGATTCTATTAAACTTAAAAATTCTCTCATCTGAGCAAATAAATATGCCGTCTTCATTGGCAACAATTTTAGAGATATTGTTTTGAGGTGTTGTGTAGCTAATGCTTGCTCCACATAAGTGAGGCACAATAGCACCCAAAGCTGTTGCAACTGGAACATCTGTTGCTTCAATTTTTATTCCAGTTATTTTCTTTATTCCCATAATTTTAAGAAACAAGATGTCGTCTTTGGTAAGTTGGTGACCTTTAGGCAAGATTTTGTCTTCTAGTCTAATATCATTTAACAAATAAATTCCATCACTAAAATTTATATCAAATTCTTTAACTTGCATTTTTAACCTCATTATTCTTACAATATTTATAAAGGATAATAAAAAAAAACTCTATCGTCAATTACTAAACAATACTAATCTTCTTCATTTTCTAGGATTTTTGCTTTTTGATACTCTCTTTGTAAGGTTGCAATTTCTATTTTGGTGTATTTTTGAGTTGTTGACAAAGAGCTATGCCCTAAGAGTTCTTGAATAGAGCGCAGGTCTGTTCCTTGTTCTAATAGGTGGGTAGCATATGAGTGTCTGAGTGCATGAGGAGTAAAACTGTCTGGTAGCCCTATGGAATTTCTAATAACCTCCATTTGTCTTTGAACAATTCTAGGAGAAAGCCTTTCTCCTCGAGCTCCCAAAAATATAGCTTCTTTTATATTGTATGGGCATGCCTTAATATAATCATTAATTCTGCTCACAATAATAGGCAGTAGGGGAACGATTCGTTCTTTGTTGCCTTTTCCTTTAATTCGCAAAAAATTTTGGTTGCTCATGTCTTCAATATTTAGGGCAAGGGCTTCAGATATTCTTAGCCCGCATCCATATAAGAGCGTAAATATTGCTTTTTCTCTAAGGTTTTGCCAATTATCGCTATTTGTTGCTGCTGTATTGTCAATAATTCCTAATACTTGTTCCAAATCCATTGCTTTCGGCAAGATTTTTTCTTTTTTTGGAGATTTTATGTTGTTAACAGGGGAGCTTTTTATAATGTCATTTTTATCTAGCCACTTAAAAAAATTCTTTATAGAAGAAATTTGCCTCGCAACAGAACTTTTTGTGAGGTGATTTTTTGACAAAGAAGAGGCAAAGCTAATAAAATCTTTGTTTGTTAGTTTGGTCAAAGTCCCGATTGTTTGCTTGTTTTTAAAAAAGCTCAAAAAGCTTTTTAGGTCAAGACTATATGCCATAACCGTGTTTTGAGAGTATTTTCTCTCATTTTTTAGACATTCTTGCCAAGACATTATTATTTGCACCAAAATAGTGTCTGCATTAAATTGTATATTATTTTTCATAATCAAAATAATATACAACTAAGATTAACAAATAATAAAAGTTATTTGTAATAAATACAATTTTTTGTTTGCAATTTATTTTTATAGATATAACTTAAAACCATTGTAAAAAAAATATTAGGAGAATATAGATGTCAAATCCTTGGCATAGTGTGGATTTTGGTAAGAATGCGCCCGATGTTGTAACTGCGGTTGTAGAAGTGCCAAAAGGCTCAAAAACAAAATATGAATTAGATAAAACTAATGGAATGCTCAAAGTTGATAGAATTTTGTATAGTTCTGTGCATTACCCTGCAAATTATGGGTTTATTCCAAGAAGCTATTGTGAAGACAATGACCCATTAGACATTTTAATACTTGGGCAAAACTCAGTTCACCCATTGTCACTACTAAGAGCAAAGCCAATCGGTGTTATGAAGATGATAGATCAAGGTGAGGCAGATGACAAAATAATAGCTGTTCATGCCGATGATCCAGAATATTGTGATTATAGCGATATCTCTGAGTTGCCTAAACATTTGCTCAAAACTTTGCAACGCTTTTTTGAAGATTATAAGATTTTAGAAGGCAAAGAAGTAAAAATAGAGAGCTTTTTGGGGCCAAAAGAGGCAAAACAAATCATACAAGAGTCTTTTGATATGTATAAGGATAAATTTTAGACAATAAATTACTATATTATATATAATTTGTTATGCAATGTTAATGAAATGTGAATATTTGTTTGTTATTTTTAAAAAATATTGCTATATAAATATTAATGTTATAGTATCTAAATATTATTTTGGGGGAAGTAAATGGATGTTATAGTTGGCAAATCTGGAAGTTTTTTTGTTGTTAGAGACGTTTTAGATAAAAAAATGATAAAAACATTTTCTAATATTTCGTTT
>CAYJKS010000110.1:0-4248 GCA_964370705.1 uncultured Azospirillaceae bacterium | reverse complement strand
TACCTTTTCTAACAGTCACCCTAATCGGGATTCCGCCAAAATCAAAAGTTTCACGCAAAGAATTTGTCAAATACCTCAAGTAGCTATCTGGCAGCCCCTCTGGATTGCTCGAGAATATATAAAATGAAGGCGGGCGAGTTTTTGCTTGAGTAATGTAGCGTAACTTTATGCGTCTTTTGTTTTTTCCCAAAGGTGGCGGATAATTCTCGGTAGCATCTGCAAACCATTTATTTAGGGGAGAAGTTGCAATTCTAATATTCCATCTTCTATAAACCTTTAGAACCGCACTCATTAGCTTGTCTAGTCCTTCTTTTTTGAGAGCAGAGATTGTTACAGTTGGAATCCCTTCTGCTTGGGTCAAAGATGTTCTTAGGCGATAATTTAGTTTGTCTAATGCTTCTTTGCGATTAGCAATATCCCATTTATTTACGGCAATAATTAAGGCTCTACCTTCATCAAGAACTTTGCTTGCAATTGTTAAGTCTTGTTTGTCCAAGACTGCATCTGCGTCTAGAACCAATACTACAACTTGAGCCATATATGCAGCGTGCTTTGTGCTTGCTGCCGACATTTTTTCTAAAGATTCATTAACTTTAGATTGGCGGCGCAGCCCTGCGGTGTCGACAAGTTTTATCTTTTGTCCTCTCCAATTCCAATCTACAGAGATTGCATCTCTTGTGACTCCAGCTTCAGGTCCTGTTAGCATTCTTTCATCATTAATTAAGGCGTTTACAAGTGTCGATTTTCCAACATTTGGTCTGCCTACAATAGCTAATTGAATTGGACGATTGTCTTCTTCTTCTTCTTCAATATTTTCTTCATCTTCTTTATTATAAGAATCTTCTTGTGGTTTTTCAAACTCTAAAAGCCCATCATACAAATCTTGTAGCCCAAGCCCATGTTCTGCAGAAAAAGCGATTGGTTCACCTAATCCTAGTTTATATGCCTCAAAAATTCCGTCTTCTTGAATTTTTCCTTCACATTTATTTGCAAGCAATATTACAGGTTTTTCTTCTCTACGCAAAATGTCTGCAAAATGCTCATCATAAGGCTGAACACCAGCTCTTGCATCATATAAGAATAAGCAAACGTCGGCTTCTTTGATTGCTTTTTGAGTTTGTTCCCACATTCTTTTTTCAAGATTATCTTCATTAGAATACTCATAGCCCGCAGTGTCAATAATCTCAAACTCTAGGTCATATAGTTTGCCTTGAGCTTCTTTTCTATCTCTTGTAACACCTGGCTGGTCATGAACTATTGCTAGTTTTCTACCTGCTAGGCGATTAAATAAAGTGGATTTTCCAACATTTGGTCTTCCGATGATAGCTATTTTAAATGACATAAATATATCCTTATTTATACGCTATAATATTTGCGTTGTTTGTGGTCATAATAACCTGCCCATTTGCAACAATAGGCGAAAGGTTTGAACCATTTTCTAGTTTTTTATAGCCCAAAACATTTCCAGTGTATGGCGAGATATAAAAATTATATCCGTTAGAATTGCTTACAATCAAGCGATTGCTCACAAGAATTGGTCCTACATTTTTTATATTGCTTATCTCAGAAGTATCTTCTTCGCCTGCTGGAATATTGCTGTTCCAAATAATTTCGCCAGTTTTTAGTTCAATAGCAATAAGATTTGCTTGATTGGCTAACAAAAACATATAATTTCCAGCAACATATGGTTGAGAGATAACATTAATTTCTTTTTCCCAAATTCTAGCACCTGTTCTAAGGTTTATTGCTACCAAAAGATTGTTGTTGCTAGCAGCATACAAAACTTCATTATTGATTATTGGGTTGGCATGGATTGTGTTAATATTTGACATTAGTTTATTTGTGTCCATGCTTATTAGATAGTCACTCCACAAAGGCGAACCTGTGCTTGCTTTAAGAGCTCTAATCTCGCCATTATTTAGTCCAACTACCAATACGTCTAGTTCTGAGCTATAAGCAGGAGCTCCACCATTAACTAGAGTTGTTCCCTCTACAGAAGAACTATATCGCCACACTTCTTTGCCATTATAAGCATTTATTGCAACAACATTATTGTCAATCGTTTGCACAAAGATTTTGCCATCACCGCCTATTGGCGCAATTCTAATAGGTGTTTTGTTATAAAGTTCCCATATGGTTTCTCCGGTATCTGCTTTAAGAGCAAATACACCACCAAAACCTGTTGTAACATAGATATTGTTGGCATAATAAGCAAGCCCTGCTGCTTTTAGAGAAGATTCTTTGTCTGATTCATTTTTGGCTTTTATTTGTTTTTGCCACAAAAGCTTGCCTGTTGCTTCGTCAAAGGCACTAACTTTTGCATTTGCATCTATTGCAAAGACTTTGTTGCTTGCAATAATAGGAGTTGCGATTAAAAAATCTCTTTTTGAGTCTCCGTCGCCAAAGCTAGCTTCCCATGATTTTTGGGGGTTATCGTTGCTATGCAAATGTCCCATATTGTGAGTAGGGTTGCCACCAACAACAGACCAAGAATTATTAAGAGTTGTTTGGGGCAATATAATCTCAACATCTTTTAGGCTAACATCTAAAGAAGCAACTTTCTTTTTTTCTAAAACAGGAATTCTCTCGCCGTCTATAACTAGTTTTTCTTTGGCACAAGCAGTTGCCAAAAGGCATATTGCTAGCAAGAGTAATGACTTTGATTTAAGCAACATTTTTTAGCCTTTGTTGATAGTTGATATAATGTTTTTTATTCTATTTTTTTGCACCATAGATGCATTCTCGTCTTGAGAGATTTTTTCAAAGAAATTAATTGCTTCTTGAGTGTTACCTTCTCTTAGTGACAAAAGTGCCATCAACTCGCAAGCGCTAACATACCAGCCATTTTGTGGGTTGTTAGAAATGCTAGATAATATATTTGCAACCTCGTTAGCAGGAGCTGTATCAACTTTGTAAGAAGCAAGCTTAATGCGAGCAGTATCTTTTAGTTTAGGATTAAAGTCTTTGTCTTCTATAATTTTGCTAAGTTGAACAAACGCTTCTTCCATTTTGCCTTGAGATAGCAAAATATTTGCTTTTTGCATTTCAGCCAAATCAGCAAAAACTCCATAATCTTGTGAGCTAATATTGTCATAAGCAACAATAGATTGGTCATATTTATTTTGTTGTTGCAAAGAAACAGCATAGCTATATGTGTCTGACCAATTTTCTAATCTTTTAATGTGCCATGATTTTATTGCCTCAAAGCTAACAGCAAATGTTAGTGCACATGTTACTAAGATAGTAATTCCTAGTCCATATTTTTTCCAAAATAGTTGCATAGATTCGTTTTTTAGATCCTCGTCAACTTCTCTAATAAAAGCATCTTCATAGTTAGTATCAATAGTTTTAGTAGGTTTGTTTGATTTGTTTGTTTTTTTCATCTCTATACTTTCTTTTATTTAAATATTTTATACTTGTTTTATAAAGCAAAACTCATAGTTATCAACTAAAAAAATGCCTATTTACTTCATTATCTCAAAAATAATAAATTCTTTTAGCCAGCGAATATCTTCTAATGACATTTTGCGACCAAAGGTAATAATATTATCTTTGCTCAAAACAGAAAGATAATAGTTGTTCTTTGTTGGATTATAGCTAATTTCTATATCATTTATGTCTTCAAAATAAATTTCTGCAACGCTTCTAGACATAACTAAAAACTTTCGCATTAAGATAAGTTTGTCTTCTCTAACTACTATTTTGTCTTTTTTGAATAACGCAAAAATAAAGTGTGCCAAAATCAAATAAGCAATAACAAAGGCAAAAGCGGTTTTGTACGGGCTGTTGGTTAGCTCAAGAATATGTTTATAAAAATATGACGCCCCTGCAACAATAAGGGTATAAAACATCAGCCAAAAAGCACCCATAATTCTAAAGGCGTTCCAAGACATTTTTTTGCGGTTTATCACAATGCGGTTAGGTTTTTTTTCATAAACGAGATTGTTAGGAATCTCATCTAATTCATAAATACTATATTTGCCATTTGAGCGAAGATATTCTTTTAGATTTTTATCTAAGTTATGAACTTCTTTAACTTCAATACCTTCTGGGGTTGTGATTATTGTTGGTTTGTTGAGCATTTTTGCATAGTAATGCCATGTGCTATATATTGCTCGACCATTAGTGGAAATATATAGGGGAATAGTTTTTTGTTTGTCTTGGTGTTCTAGTTCAATAATATATTTTGTTTTTGTAAGGATTCCGCTTTGAGCAAACTCGACCCTAAACCTAACGCCTCGGTAGTTT
>CAYJKS010000109.1:0-4265 GCA_964370705.1 uncultured Azospirillaceae bacterium | reverse complement strand
CCGAAGAAGCAGAAATATTAGACTTGAACCCTCTTGATCTTGCAGCTGACCTTCGTGGTCGTATGGCTGACCGCAAAAAAGAAGCAGAAGACAGTCATACTCTTGTGATTGAGCAAGCTACCCCAAGAGAAGAAAATAAAGAAGGGTCAATTAGTTTTGAAGATGCTTATAGTCGTTATCAAAGAGGTGGAAAAGAAGACTATTAACTTTCTATTAACATTTTTTTGGTAAATTTAAGCCAAAATTGACAAAAAGCACTTGCCATAATAGAAATATTATGGTAAAGTGCTTTTAAATGCTAGATTTAGGAGATAAAGGCAATGGCAATTACAATTCAAAAAGCAATAGAAGCTGTTACAAATAAGGACTTTGAATCTTATGATTTACAAGAGTTATACAAAGTTTTGGAATCTGATGGAAACCATCCAGCTTTGTTAACAGAGCTTTTGAAAGAAATAAAAACAAAAGCAGAGCAAGAGTTTGCGCAAATAAACGCACTTACACAATCTGCCCAGTTTGTCAAAGAATATAGCAAGAGTGAAGAAATATATGACAGGTCTAACCCTGCTTATAAAGAAAGCTGGGAATTGCTAGACAATTTTTATTATACTTATGAGAAAAAAGACGTAGAAGGCGATCTTGTTACTCATGAGTGGGTAAATGCGGGAGCAAGAAATGTTCAAAACCGCATAGTTGATGCTGCCAATCTTCGAACAATGAGTGCACTTAGAGGCTCTGATAAAGATTTAGCCAAAAAATTTAGAGAAGCTAGAAACGAAGCAGATCGCAAAAAAATATATGAAGCTGCCTTAAAAGATGCAATTAGCACAGCAGTATACACAATTGCTATAAGTGAAGATGCAAACAAATTGTGTAAAGATCTTGCATTAGAAGGAAGAACGCTTGAAGAGATTGAAACTACATTAGAAGCAAGTGGTAGAGATGTTAATGCCGACGTAAAAGAAAAAATCAAAAAAATTATGTCTGGCGAAGGTGGTGAGCTTACAGAAAACGACACTATTAACTACTGTACAGGTAGTATGGTAGTTGCACAAGATGACCTTGAAGCATCTAAAAAAGAATTTGCCGAAAAAGCAAAGTTTTTGGACTTTGCCTCAAAAATAATTCCAGATAGCGATGTTGCCCAATCATGGAAGTCACAAAAATTTGGCATAAGCAAAGATAACATAGATTGCCACAAAGACACAAAAGCAACTATTAACAAAGTAACAAACGCTGCTAAAAAGTTGTGGGGCAATAGAGTAGATATTTCTAAAGCTGTTTGGAAAGGCATTAAAGAAAATAAATTAAAAATTGCTCGTAATATGTCTGCATCTGGTGGACTAATTGCAATCTCTGCTTTTGACTTAACAGGAACAACAGCTTTGCTTTTAACTGGTGCTTATGTGGTTAATACTGTTTATGACAGAGTTTCTGGCGTTATTAAAGAAGAGAGAAAAAAGAATCCAGAAGTTACCTTTAAGCAAATTATCAAAAAGCCTAGAAACATTGCCAAAATTGGTGCTGGCGTGCTTATTGCTGGCGTTGGTGGTGCTGCAGGCTGCTCTATGGCTGGATATGGACAAATCTTTGGTGGTGTTGGGCAAACTTTGGCAACTTCTCCATTGGCTAGAAGCATGTCAACAACTGCAATCAGCTCTTTGGGCAATGTTGTTGGTATTGCAACTGCAGAAGATAAGCAAGATAAAGTATCAGATTCGATTGGGCTTGCTTTTTCATTGTCTGCAGGCGGACTTGCAATGCTTCTGCGCGGAACAGACAACAGCATAAAACAAGAGGTCGGAAAAGCTGTTTCTTCAACAATTATTGATGATAAAGTATCTGATAATCCAGTTATTATAACCGATTCTACGGCAATTGCCGAAAAAGTAAGAGATACACTAAACGGACTAAGGTTGGATTCTCTTACAAAAGACGGTGTTGATTCTACAAAAGTTTCTGGTTTAAGAGATACACTAAAAGTTAATGTTGCGGATTCTACAAAGGTTTCTGGCTTAAGAGATACATTAAATTCTAATGTTGCAGACACGCCTGCTGTTAGCGGCGAAGAAGTTACAGGTAATGCTGATAATTTTGCAACTGCATTCCCAACAAAATACTCAAAAGATATGGGTATTAGCATGGAACAATTTATTAACCTAAAGAAAATTATCTTAAAAAATGGTGATGATAACTTGCTAAATACTTTATATTATAACGCAAGCAGATATGCTTCTGCTTTGAGTATGGATGCAAACAATCCACTAACTGCGGAAGAAGTTTTGTTTAAGTTTACAAGAGCAGGCGCGTGGACAACAAAAATGGATGCAGATTTTTGGTCAAGTAGTGCAACAGGAATTTATGGAGAAGAAATTGATGGGCTAAAATTCTTACTATCTGGTTGTAGTAAAGAGGTTTTAGATGCAAAGAATTTGGATTCTGCTAAAGCTGTTTTAGCCTCTATTAGACCAAACGGTTCTATTGATTTTGACAAAATGGTAGAAATTGATCCAACTGCAGCTAAATATAATGCAAGAGCAGAAGATGGCTCTTTGGTTGGAACAACCAGAAACGTTTTGGTTGGCTATGCAGAAGTTCCATGTGATGACAAAGGCGATACTTTTGAGTTTGCATCGGTTCCTGCTCCTACTCCAACTCATACTCCTACTCCTACTCCAGTTCCTGTATTGGCAGACACTCCAGTTACTAGGGTTGCCACTCCTCCATTACTTAACTTAACAAGAGTACCTTTTCCAGCATTAGAAGTGCCACCTCTTCCGACACCAAAAATAGTGATTGAAGGCGACTCTTATATTAATGGCTATACAAGCTTTAGTGATGAACCTGCTGCAGAAACGCTTGGCAAAATGGGAGCTTCTAGCACTTTTGAGCCAATGACTGGCGCTCAAATTTCTCAAGCTAAAAAAGATCTAAAAGATGCTTTAGAGAGCGGTGTAATAACTTCTTCGCAATATCAAGATATGATAGATGGTTTGCATAAAGGAAGCAACGGCAACCAAGGAGTTGCTATTAACACAGGCACTAGAGCTAGCGTTGACACAAGTGTAGGTGCGATGGGTGAGAACTCAACAGTTGCAACAAGAACAAATGTAAGTAGTTCTCCTGCAAAAGAAGGCTTAAACGCAATGAATAACGCACCACAACAAATGACTAATAGACAAATTAAGGTTGCTACAAAGACTCTTAAAAGTCTATTAGAAAGTGGGCAAATTGATCAGGCAGAATATGACAGAAAAATAGCTGCAATGACAATTAGCCAAAACTATGCAAGAACAACTTATAGTTCTGCTGGTCGTTAGACTTTTTATAACTTAATATTAGCTCCTCAATTTATTGATTGGGGAGCTATTTTTTTATAAAAAAATTGACAAAAAGACTTTACACGCAACCAGATTCATGCTATTTATAAATCTAGTTTTTATTTTTAAGGTATTATTATTTATGGTTAGCAACTCTAATTTTTATAATAATGCCGTAATCTTTAATTTTAAACAAAATGAAAAAATCAAAATTAAACTTCGGTTCGTTACTTAGTAAAAATGAGTGGAGCAAAGCAGATGAGACAATGGTAGAAAAAATCCTAAACTCAAATCTCCAAACAGTCAGGGAGAACAAAAGCAGTTTTGCACAATTATTTGAAAAAATAATTAGCTCGGGTAACCAGAGACTTGTTCGCAAAATGCAAAAACTACTAACGGCTTGCAAAAAGCATCAGATTATCTTCTCGCAAGAGAGTCTCAAAAAAGTGTATGAGACACAAGAAGCTGCGCCAGAAGAAGAGGTTGTCACAATTAAAAGCTTAGACAAAGCACTCGTGCTGATGTGTTTATTTGACTTTGCCAAAGCAGGAACATCGAGCGTATTTAATCCGCTTAGGATCTTTGCTCCAGAGTTATCTTTAGCAAAGGCAAAAAAATTGGTAGCAGAAGCGTTTGTCTTCGATTACGTATACGGCAAGGCAATTAAGGTAGATCTTAGCGGAGACGCCTTCAGTCCTTATCTTTATGACAGGGACAACGGCAAGGGTCGTGCTCAGGCAGCAATTGATTATGCCAAAAAGCTCTCTGGGGCGATTCAAGATTAGAAGTTAAACCTTATAAAAAAAGCAACAGATTTGGTTCTGTTGCTTTTTTTTTATTTAACAATTCTCAGGCAGCGAGTATTTTTGCCGATTCTAGATAATATCTCATAGCCTATTGTTTTTGCATCACGTGCAATGTCATCAAGAGTATAAAAATCATTTA
>CAYJKS010000108.1:0-4268 GCA_964370705.1 uncultured Azospirillaceae bacterium | reverse complement strand
TTGGTTTATTTTGTTAATTGCTGCAAAAAACTCATAATTGTCAACCAAGTCTTTTATTTCTTTTAGGCTAGATATGGGATTATATATGGGTTCTTGGTTGCTTGGGTTAATATTTATATCTATAAATTCTTTTATTTTTTTGCTTATATTTACTTTCCAATCATCAGAAATCGTAGGCTTAAAACTATCTAATAATTGGTTATATGGAAGATTAAAACTATTGGCAATCACATTATCTGTTCTAAACTTTGTGGTAGATACAGAATAAATATAAGCCACTTCTTTAGAGATTTGTTCTTGATCTTGTGCCAAATATTGTAGCATTTGTGCTTCGTAAGAAAAAGTTTGTCCTAATGAGGCTGTTTCTTTTATCATCATAGTAGATGACAAAATCAAAGCACCATCATTTGACATCTGAGACAGTTTTAGTGCACGTTTTTCTAACAAATCTAGTCTTTCTATGGCACTCAAAACAACAGAAGAATCTGCTTTTATGTTAAGAAAATGCTCATTAATATTACTCAAAGAACTAACTTTTTGATTAAGTTCAGTTAGTTGGTTTTGGAGTTGATTATACTCATTTTTGTTACTATGTTTTTCTATAAATTGACCTAGTTGACTAGATAATAATTGAGGTTTTGTATAAAACAAAAAGACAACAGCTATAGTTGCTAAAAAAACAACAAATTGAGCCAAAAATATTATTGATTTTGCAAAAATGGCAAAATAATTTTTTTTGGTTTTTTGAGTTTCTATAACATCTTGTGATTGAGCTTCATTTGCTTCAATTTCTGTGATAATAGATTTATTTTTGCTCATAACTATTTCCTTTGAAAAATCTTTTTATTTGGTTTATAGTATCATCAATAGTAACAATGTCAAAAGTAAAAGTAAAATTATGATAGTTTTAGGAATAGAAAGTAGCTGTGATGAAACAGCAGCAGCAATAGTAAATGACAAAAAAGAAATATTGTCAGAAGTAGTTTATACACAAGATGAGCACCAAAAATATGGTGGTGTTGTGCCAGAAGTAGCAGCAAGGTCACACTTAGATCATATTGATGAAATTATTGATAATGTGGTAAAAAAGGCAAATATTAATATAGAAGATATTGATGCAGTGGCAGTAGCTGCTGGTCCTGGTCTTATTGGTGGTGTTGTGGTTGGAGTTATGGCTGCAAAAGCACTTGCTTTGGCTTTAGATAAACCTTTTATTGCCGTAAATCATTTAGAAGGACACGCTTTGGTACCAAGAATTAGCAATGATGTTGAGTATCCGTATTTGTTGTTGTTGGTTTCTGGTGGGCATTGCCAAATATTGGTTGTAAAAGATGTTAATGAATATGAAAGACTAGGAACTACTATTGATGATGCTGCAGGAGAAGCATTTGATAAGGTGGCAAAAATGCTCAGATTGGGTTATCCTGGTGGACCTATGGTAGAAAAAATGGCAGAGTTGGGCGACGAAAACAGGTTTTCTTTGCCTCACCCAATGCAAAATTCTGGCACAATGGACTTGTCTTTTTCTGGGCTAAAAACTGCGGTTAGAAAAATTATAGAAACATATTCTCCAGACAATAATATTGATAATGTAATATTGTCACAAAAAGACACTCAAGATATTTGTGCTTGTTTTCAAAAAACAGCTAGCGAATGTTTGATTAATAAGTTGTCGCAAGCTGCAGATTATTTTAAGCAAAACTACCCTCAAGGTAAGCATATTGTTGTTGCAGGCGGGGTTGCCTCAAATTCTTATTTGCGAGATAAATTACAAAAATTATCAAAAGATAAGGGGTTATTATTTGCAGCTCCTCCAATTAGACTTTGCACCGACAATGGAGTAATGATTGCTTGGGCAGGGCTAGAAAGGTTTAAAAAGGGCTTGATTGATGACTTAGACTTTAAGCCACGTCCACGTTGGCCCTTAGATGAGAATGCAACAAAAGCTGCTGGCGCAGGTGGAGTAAAAGCATAGATGAGAAGCAAAAAAGAAGTATTAGAGATTATGGAGATTTTTAGCCAACAAGAGCAATCTCCTAAAAGTGAACTTGATTACACAAATGCCTATACTTTGTTGGTGGCAATAATACTTTCTGCCCAAAGCACAGACAAGGGGGTTAATAAGGCAACAAAATCTTTGTTTGCGGTGGTAGATACTCCGCAAAAAATGCTAGATTTGGGAGAAAATGAGCTAAAATCTTATATAAAAACTATTGGTTTGTTTAATAATAAGGCAAAAAATATTATTTCTATGAGCCAAAGTTTGGTAGAAAAATATGATGGTAAGGTGCCAGATAATCGTCAAGATTTAGAAGAATTGGCAGGAGTTGGACGAAAAACTGCAAATGTGTTGCTAAATGTATGGTATAATCAACCAACAATGGCAGTAGATACTCATGTTTTGAGGGTGGCAAATCGTTTGGATTTTAGCAAACAAAAAACTCCTTTAGGGGTAGAAAAAGACTTGTTAAAAATATTGCCAGATGAGTATTTGCTCTATGCAAATCATTGGTTGGTGCTGTTTGGGCGTTATGTTTGTAAGGCTCAAAAACCAGATTGTGAAAATTGTTTTTTGAACAAATATTGTCATAGTTTAGATAAGAGAAAATAATTTTTATTTTTTATTGACAAAAAAATAGTTTTTGATAGTATGAGGATAGAAATTTTATTATCAATTTAAAAATATTACTATGAAGTCAGAATTTAGCCTAGAAAATGTTATCGCTTTTTTGAACAACCTGTATCAAAAGCAGATAACCCCAAGCATGAGCCTACAAGAGATTGCAGACAATGTTGGAGAAGATGTAATTAGCTTAATAGAAACTATTGAGTGCGAATTTAAGCACATTGACACGTTTGTGCCAAATGATGGCGATACGCTTAGCGACCTAGTTTCTCGAATGCGCAAATTGGTTGATACAGGCAATAGAGTGTCTATTGTTAAGATGCCAGAGACAATTTATGACAATGGACCATTGTCAATGTTTAAGGGCAAAGATGTATCAGAAATTTTTTCTACAATTAAGTCTATGGTGGAAAAAGAGCTCGAGGAGTTCGGATTTGCACCAGAAGAGGTTGAAAGCTCAAGAACCCTTGTAGAAAAAGATGCAAGAGGGCAAAAACTCGAGGATCCTATTTTTTCCGTTGAGCAACAGCTCAATGTGCAATTTGCAGGTGACGTAAAACAAATGTCGGTCCTAGATGCCATCAAAGCGATGGTATCTGCTGTTACTGGCTAAGCAGAAAAAGTTTGTTTGTAAAGATGCTCCTTTTTAGGGGCATCTTTCATTTTTATTAAAAATTTTATTATTATTATGACAATGTTAAGAAAAAAATTGAGCAAGATAAAAAATTATTTTGCTAAAAACAAAAATTCAAATGATTTTAGTGTTGAAAACGTTGTTGGCTTTTTGCAAGAACGATACAAGATAGAAATTAGTGCCAAAACAATCTTAAGCGATATTGCAGATCTTAACTATTTGCGTGTTGTATGCGTGATTGAACAAAGGTTTGATGTTGTTGCAGATAAATCAACATCACCAATAACAACAATAGGAGCTTTTGTTAAAAATGCGCGCAAGTTTAGACCTTTGGAGTATTGTGATCTAGATAGCTTGTTAGAAGATTTTTCTGGTGTAGAAATTACTACTCAAACAATTTATAATGAGGTATTTAGGCATTGTAGTGCAAATAAGTTTTTTTCTATCTTAGCAAAAGATTTTGATATTAGTGATATTAGACATTTTGAAATAGATGGTAATAAAACAACAATCAAAAATTTGTATCATTTGCTTTGTTTTGACTATTATCCTCCATATGAGCAAAGACTAAAAAAGGAAGAAAAAATCAGAACAAAAGTTTATGAATCTTTTGCAAAAATATGTCGCCTAGATATTAAGAAAATACATGCTACAAAGTGGATGAACGTTGTTAACTATAAAGATGTTTTTACAAGTTTAGCTTATGAGTATGAAGCTTATATTAGGCCAAAAGACACAAAAGCTATTTCTGTGGCAAAAATGTTAGAGCATTTTGTTGAAGAAATATATGAAAGAAAATACTGCTATTACATAAAAAGATGGCCACGATTTGAATAAAAGTAATAAAAAAGAGCTTAAATCCAATAAAGATTTAGGCTCTTTTTTATTGTTTGTTAATATATTTTTATATATAATGCGTTTTATCAAAGTATTAAAAACTATTTTGCAGTTAGGGAGCGTGCGTTATGAGTAACAAATTTTTCAGTAGTGTTTGTTTGTTGGTGGGGT
>CAYJKS010000107.1:0-4272 GCA_964370705.1 uncultured Azospirillaceae bacterium | reverse complement strand
CTGGCTTTGGCTCTTCAGCTTTCTTTACCAAAACCTCTGCCTCTGCTGTTGCAGACTCATTGTTATACTCAGCAGAAATGCTGTGAGTATAGAGTTTGCGAACATAATTTCCTTCTTTTGGCATATCTTCCATCACATATCCATTGTCAGTTATGTTCTGGTATGAACGAGATGGGAAAGTAAACTCCACATCTGTTCCATTTGTCCAAGTTGCAACTTCGTGTTTAAAAGAGAAAATTCTATCAAACATTGTGTTACCTACTGTATAAACAGTAGCAAAAGTTTGAACTGTGATGCTTGAGTTAAGCTCATCAACACGGCTATCAACGACACTAGCGCCATTTTTAGACGCAGATTTTTGAGACATAACAAAGTCATCTACATTTTTTACTTCATAACTTGGAGCAGTAATACCAAAATATAAGAACACCTCATAAGTATTAACGATATTGCTACCGTTATTATACTTAGATGTCACTTCAATCCATGAACGAGCTTTGCCGTTCGCTACAACCTCGAAGCCCTCACCAGTCTTCTCAATTCCTGTAAGGCTCATACCCATTCTTAGCTCAACATCAGCAGTAGCTGCTGCTGGCTGGTTGTCATACTCAGCAGAAATACTGTGAGTATAAAGTTTACGAACGATATCCCCCTCATTTGGCATGTCCGCCAAAACGAATCCTTTATCAGAAACGTTCTGGTAAGAACGAGAAGGGAACACAAACTGAGCGTCCTCGCTATATATAAGCGTTGCAACTTCGTGCTTAAGAGCAAACACTCTCTCAAACTTGTTGTTACGTACTATATATGGAGTTGTGAACTCCTCTATAGCGATTTGCGTGTTTGCCTCATCAACACGGTTGCCTGAGTTAACTGCCTCTCCTAGGTTTGCACCATTAGAAGAAACATTAAAGTCCTCAACGGACATCTTCTCATAAGCAGGCGATGTAACTCCGTAGTTGAGGAAAACCTCGTAACGGGTTACAATCGTCTTACCGCTAAGATAAACCTTCGTCAATTCAATCCAAGACTTCGCTTTTGTAGCTGATACAATCTCAAAGCCCTCGTTGGTTTTTGTAACCGACTTAAGCTCGCCAGAAAGACGCATCTCCACCTCTATAACATCATCAGCATAATTGCCGTTGAAAGAAGCAGAAACATTGTTTTTGTAAAGTCTACGCTCAAAGCCCTCTTTATCATCAAGAACCTCTAGCTCGTCAGCAACCTCTTTGATATTTTCATAAACACGGAATGGCATTTGATATACCTCTCCGTCTAATGACAATACAGGAACCTCATATTTGAATGTTGCAGTTCTTGCAAACTGAGCATTCTCTATATCAAGGTTTTGAGTATATTCTGTAATAGAAATATTCTCATTAGTCGCTTCTTTTCTAGAACCTGAGATAAAAGGCTCTACAACAGCGCTTGTTTCTGGAGCTAGCTCAAAGCTAGAAACCCCTATAATCTCATATGCTGGAACAGCAAGAGAATTATTAACAAACGCCTCATAGACTGTTGCTACTGGGCCTGACACTTTGTAAGTCTTCGTAATCTCAATCCATGAACGAGAACGTCCATTGGTTAGAGTTTCAAAACCTTGGTTTGTAACCTCAGTTTTGATTAACGAGTTATCTACATTAACTGCAAGATATTCCTCAGAGCTAGCAACTAAGTTACCAGCAATAAACGAAACCTTGTAGTCAGCTGTTGACAAGTAATAGTGATACTTGCCATTTTCACCTTTATCAGTAACCTGAACATTGGTGAAAGACACTTCACTATTAGCTCTTGTGAGCTCATAAGTCTTGCCGTTACGAGTAACATTCGCATCCAAATACTCAATCACGATTGTTTTTGAGTATTTATCAAGAGTATGCAAATACTCTTTTCTAGTTGAAAAAACTTCAATAGAATCACCATAATCATGGTTATCTACTATTATAGTTTCTTCATCAACAAGCTCAATGCTCTTATGAAAAGCAAATGCTTCTTCTACAATTGTTGTATCCGCAGGGTTAATCTCAATACTAACTCCACCTAATGGCAGAATTATATTATCAAGAACATAGCCCTCTTCCGAGAACGTAATCTCAGCATTTTCACTATCTCTAGTGATTTTTACCTCGACTTCTGTCTCCACATTATTTGGTGTTACCACCAAATCATAACCTGCATCCATTTTGTCGCATGCAACAAAAGATAATGCTACCAACATAGACGCCACAAGCGTCAAAAAATTCTTTTTCATATTTTGAAATTTTAATTAATTTTGTATTCTATATTTAATATGCTCTTCCTAAATAAATTAAGAAAAGATTTTTTACTAATTATCAATGTAATGGAATATAATAATTTATTATTACAAACCCATACTATCATTTTTCAAAAATCATTGCAAGTTTTTTTTACAAAAAAAAGCACAAAACAACACTACACAAAAACAAAAAAAACTAGCAAAATCAAGTAATATACATTGTTGACAAAATTGCCACATAGACAAAACAACTTATTTTAACACCAATAATCTAAGATTCTTCTTTTAGTGAGTATTGTTTTTCTGCAGATATGGTCAAAACCTCAAAATCTTCTAAAAACCAAGCCATGTCATCATCTGCATCTCTTACCATATTATAAAAACGGTTCCTGTAAGAAAGTATTAGCGAGCTTTCTGCAATTTTTATGTCTGTTATCATAATAACACCATTTTTTTTGTGCATCCTAAACTCAACCAATGCAGAAATAGGTTCTCCACTTAAAGGAGCATACAAAACATTGGCCGTAACCAGCATTGCCTTCGCATCTGCTCTTGAGCTCAAAATCTTATAAGAAAGCTCGCCATCAAATTGCAACGGAAACCCCTTATAAACACTAGTAGCATATCTTCTAAACAAATCCTGATACTGCACTTGTTGTTCTTTTGACATATCTCGCCAATATTTGCCAATAACGAATCGAGAGATATAATCCAAATCAACATATTTATTAAAAGCCTCATCTAACTTTTTATACTTTATCTCAATATCTGGCTCAACAAACAAACTTAGCAAATATTGCCCTTGTGTCTGAGCAAACTCAATTGCTTGTGCTTCAGAAATTTTTTCTACTTGAGACGATTTTGCCCCTATTGGGCAAAAAATTAAGCAACAAAAGGTAATTATTTGTAAAATATGTTTACTTTTCATAAAAAAATGCCTTATATTTGTTTATACTAAAATCTATAATAACAGAACGGTAAAAAAAATGAAACTAAAATTATGCTCAATTCTAACATTATTGCTACTTTTAGCCACTCCAGCAAAGGCTGATGACCAAGCCCTCGCATACATCAAATCAAACGGCTCGATTCGTTGTGGAACCCAAGCCAACAACCACGTTTTGGCATACAAAGACGAGGATGGCAACTGGCAAGGATTTGACGTAGAAGTATGCAAAATGTTATCTACCGCCCTATTTGGCAGAAGCGACAGAATAAAAATGATACCTCTAGACATTAACCAAGTAGCCAATGCACTTAGCACAAATAAGGCAGATGTTATGATTGGGGGACTTGGGTATTCTGCTTCTAATGAGGCAACATCAAAGGCATCTCCTGTATCTGTTTTGTATTATAGCACTCAAGCATTTGCCGCCCACCCAATCAAAGACGCAAACTCAATGACTGCATATAAAGGCTCAAAAGTTTGCCTACTAAAAAATGACTCAAACCTAAATGAGTTAAAAAATTATAATCAAAAACATCAACTAGATTTAAAATTTTTGACCTTTGACAATATGAACAAAATAAAAGAAGCATTTTTCTTAAAAAGATGTGACCTTTTTACGGGCGATTATTTTACAGTCAAAAACATTGTCGAACATAGCCCAACAGGTGCCTCAAAAACAAAACTTCTACCAGAACAAATTGCACAAACGCCTGTTTATATATATGTGCTAAAAGACAACAAAAACCTACAAAACGCCATAAAATGGATTATAAATGCACCAAAATTGGCAGAAGAACTTAATATTGATTCTAAAAATGTAGATATTTTTGTTGCAACCAAAGATATTCCAACCCAAAACCTACTTGGCACAAACCCAAATTTGTGGAAAAAGTTTGACCTAAACCCAAACTGGGTGCAAACATACATCAAAGAAAGCGGAAATTATGGAGAAGTTTTTGAAAATACTTTAGGAAAAAATTCTCAATACAAAATCCCTCGAGGCAAAAATAATCTTCTAAAAAACAATGGTTACATGATGCCTGATACATTTTTATAAAAAATAAGA
>CAYJKS010000106.1:3163-4279 GCA_964370705.1 uncultured Azospirillaceae bacterium | reverse complement strand
TATATATTTGCACTAGCTATTGGAGCTATTATTGCTAGCTCTTGTAGCTATTGCACTATTCAAAAAAACAATCAAGACGATATAAGACAAGTTTATAACACAAACAGTGCCACGCCTGCAACAAACACTTATGGCGCATATTTGGCTGGTCGCATTGCACATCTTAGACACGATCTTAACAATGCTGCAGACTACTATATTATTGCAGCAGAAAATGTTCCTCAAGATCAAATGCTTTCTAATCAACTATATATTATGCTAACATCTCAAGGAAGAATTACCCAAGCAGTCAAATATGCAAAAATCGCCCAAGAAAATGGCGATACTAGCCCTTTTATATACACAATCTTATCAACACAACAAACCAAAGAAAAAAACTATGAGAAGGCATTAGAGTATATATCTAAATGTGACAACCCTTTGGCAAAAGTCATTTTTAATCCATTAATGTCAGCTTGGAATTATGCTGGACTTAAACAAGAGCAACTTGCAATACAAGCACTAAAACCTTTATCACAAACCGCTCCACTAAAAAGCTTATATTTATTTCAGGCTGGTGCTATTAGCGATTATTTGGGCAACAACAAAGCTGCTCAAAAATACTATGATGAGCTTTTAGATATTGCAAATATTGAGTTGTCGGCTTTTCCACTACAAGTTATTAGCAATTTTTATATCAGAAACGACAATAAAGAAAAAGCCATTGAAATTAGCAAAAAAAACAATGACAAAAACAACGTTATTTTTGCCTATATCGAACAGCAAATAAATGATGCAAATAAAGACATAAAACCAATTCTAAACTCTCCGAATGTTGGGCTATCTAATGCCTTGTTTGACATTGCACTTATCTTGCAACAAAACCCCGCAAATGGCGACTTGGCTTTGCTTTTTGCGTCGTTGGCCAGATATATTGAGCCTAATTTTAGCCTACCATACTTGCTAATTGGTGACATTATTGAGAAAAAAGGCATACATAAAGAAGCAAATCAAGTATATGACCAAATTGATGAAGATGACTATGCTTATTATACGGCATTGTTTCAAAAAGCAAAAAACCATGTAAAAATGGACAATTTTGAAAAAGCAAAAGAAATCTTAGAATATATGAATAAC
>CAYJKS010000106.1:0-3153 GCA_964370705.1 uncultured Azospirillaceae bacterium | reverse complement strand
ATGTCTTGAGTAATTTGGGAGAAGTTATGCGTTTGATGAACAAAAATCAACTAGCTATAGAATACTACAAACAAAGCCTAGAGCTTATTCCTGAGCAAAACAAAACTAACACTTGGCCAATTTATTTTGCTATGGGACTTTCTGCAAGCTATGATGAAGAGCTAAAAAACACTAATAAGGCAGAAGCATATTTTCGTCAAGCATTAGAAATTGAAGAAAACGCAATAACCCTCAACCACTTAGGATACATTTTGTTGCTTAGCAACAAAAACATCGAAGAAGCCTTTGGATTATTGGTCAAGGCATATAATTTAACCCCACAAGATAGTAACGTAATAGATAGTCTTGGACTTGCTTTTTACAAAATAGGTTCATATGACCAAGCCATTACGTATCTTGAAAAAGCATCGAGCTTATCTCCTTTTCAACCTGTAATATATGATCATTTGGGTGATGCTTATTGGCAATCTGGTCGCAAAGATGAAGCTGTTTTTCAGTTGAATCATGCCATTAGTCTAAAAGATGAATCTGGAGAAATCAACAAAACTACTGTAGAAAACAAAATTAAAAATGGTCTTGAGACTCAAAAGGTTTCAAAATACGATAAAAGTAGAATAAATACATATATAAAAAGTATTAAAGAATAAAACAAAAAACCGAAGCATAAAATCTTCGGTTTTTTTATATTCTTTTTATATTAGTGCAAACTTTGTGGAGAAAGATTATTTTGTTTTGCCAAAATAAATGCAAAGTCGCGATTATTGGTTATGGCAACCTCTTTGCCACTTGTTAAGATTACCTGCCAAAGCTCATTACCATCAATAACCACATTTTTTACAATAGCAACATTATCGCTTTTTGCAACAATTGCAGGATTTATGTTAATAGAGTTAGAAGATAATACTTCTGATTGTATAAACTTACTCATAATGCACCTCGTTTTTGTATATTTGTAAATTTTATGATTATATTTGTTAAAATATCGTAAAAAAACGTCAATTTTTGAAAAAATTGCACAAAAAGCAAAGAAATAAATTGCCAAAAAAGATTTTAGGGTTTATACACATTAAAAAATACTTAATTTTTGAGGATATATATATGAAAGAAGAACTTTTAGAGCTAACAGGTGTGGTTACAGACAAACTCCCTAATGCTATGTTTAAGGTAAAGCTAGAAAACGGAGTAGAAATTCTTGCTCACACTGCTGGAAAAATGCGCAAGTTCCGTATTAGAGTAATGGTTGGCGACAAAGTTGATATAGAAATGACCCCTTACGATCTTACAAAGGGTAGAATTACATTCCGTCACAAAGACTAAAACAAAAAAACAAAAACACCTTAACGGTGTTTTTGTTTTTTTTTGATAAGAATAAGATTATATATATTTTATTATCGCAAATCCGCCTATCAATAAAATAAAGAACAATATAGACAAGAGCCCTAAATGCTTTTCTATAAACACACGCATTTGCTCACCATATTTTTTTAGAACCCATGCTACCAAATAAAACCTCAAACCTCTTGATAAAACAGAAGCCAAACCAAAAACAAACACATTAAGCCCAACTGCACCACTGGCAATAGTTATTACCTTATAAGGAAACGGAGTAACACCAGCGCCAAACACTATCCAAGCACCCCACTCGTGATAATATCCTTTGAAAACATCAAATTTTTGAGTGTATCCATAAACATCTAAGATAGGCTTGGCAATATAGTCATAACCAAACATACCAATTGCATATCCAAAATACCCACCTAAGACACTAGCTATTGTTGAAACAAATGCTATTTTCCAAGCTTTTTTGGGAGCAGCTATTACCATAGGAATAATCATTACATCTGGCGGGATTGGAAAAAATGAACTCTCAATAAAAGAGACCAAAAACAAGATTATCATTGCATTTTTACTTGCCGCAGCTGAGATTAGCCAGTCATAAAGATTACGCATAAATTTCATATTTATAAACCTATTTATTATTTTGTGCCAAAAAGGCCTGATAAGTATTGTCTAAAAGCATAGCTATTGTCATTGGACCAACACCACCAGGAACAGGGGTTATATGAGAAGAAACTTCTACCAACTCGTCAAAATCACTATCACCACAAAGTTTGCCATCTACTCTATTTATGCCCACATCAATAACAACCACTCCTTTTTTTACCCAATCTTTTTTTAGCATCTTGGGGCTGCCACAAGCAACAATTATAATATCTGCTAACTTTGTTAGGCTTGGCAAATCAACTGTTTTGGTGTGTGTTATGGTCACAGTGCAATGATTATTAAGAAGTAACGACATCAATGGCTTGCCAACAATTTTTGAACGCCCAATAATCAAAGCATGTTTGCCTGCTATATCTCCTAGGGTTTGCTCTAATAAATATAAAATACCTTTAGGGGTAGCTGCAATCATTGCGTTACGACTGCCTGAGTGCAATAATCCTGCATTTGCTGTTGTAAAGCCGTCAACGTCTTTTTTTACATCTATTGCTTCAATAACCTCAAACTCGTCAATATGCTTGGGCAAAGGCATTTGCACCAAAATACCGTTTACACTTTTATCTTGGTTTAGTTTTTTTATCAAATCAAGTAGTTGCTCTTGGCTTGCATCTTCTTTTAGATGATACAAACTACATTGCATTCCCATCTCAAGTGCCGCTTTTTGCTTATTTTTTACATATATAGCACTAGCTTCGTTGCTTCCGACTAGAATAACCGCCAAATGTGGCTTTGTGCTTAGCTTTGAGATTTTTTCAGTTAGCTGATTGCGGATATCCTCCGCCATTTTTTTGCCCATTATTATATTTGCTGACATTACTTTACTTCCTTGCTCAATATCAAAAGTTGAGACACTATATCTGCCTTGTTACCATTTAGCAAAAGCTTTTTATATTGAGATAACTCTCCACTTATAATCTTTATGCTAGATTTGGGTATTTTTATTTTTTTTGCCAAATAACTAATTAGCTCAATATTAGCCTTGCCTTTTTCTGGCGGGCTTAAAATACTAATTTTTAAGTATTCCACCTCATTTGCGTCAACAAAAAAGCCTTTAATAGATACGGTTTTTGAGCTTGGACTTAGTCTAACTCTTAGCAAAATAGAATCGTTATTTTCTTCAAAAAAACCAGGCATTTTTTTGCAATTATTACT
>CAYJKS010000105.1:2332-4311 GCA_964370705.1 uncultured Azospirillaceae bacterium | reverse complement strand
TCACTTTTATGGGCACAGGTAATATATTTTAATTTTTTTATTATCTTTGTACCAACAGAGTCATGTGGCGATGCAATTATATCTGGTGATAAAACAAGTCCTTCAATTGTTGTGTTAGGAATTTTATTATCAACAGGTTTCATTTGTTTTAAGCCTACCCCATGCCATAGATTAACAAATTTTGTTCTAGCATTATAGCCATATCTACTGTCATAGTCACTCATTCTATAATGGTCAGAAAAAGCAACAGAGGCTCTTGCCATTGTCCATATGCTTTTAAGTTTTGAAAAGCGGAGAACAGGCATATTTTTTGCTTTTAGTGTGTTAAACACGGTTTTATTTTTTGTTAGCCAAATAGCTTTAATTTCTGGGTGATTGCTTAAAATATATTCGTATAAATATTGAGTATTATCCATATAGTTTTTTTGGAAGAAACCAGAAAACACCCATAAGTTTTTTTGTTTGGGAACAAGTGCAAAAACCCAATAACAAACAAAATTTCGAGTTTTATTGATTGTGTTTTTGCAATATTCATATAGTTTATTTTTTAGTTTGTTATATTTGTATAATATATATAAGTATTTTTTTATGGTTTTTAATGACTTTTTGGTGCTTATATAAGGCATAAGCTTTGGAGTTAAAGTAATCTCTAAATGCCTTTTGAAGTTAAAAGATTGTAATAAGTTTTTTGATTGATGGTATATGTTAGGGTATAGTAGCTGGAGTTCTTGCATTTTTTCCCAATTGTTTGTTGTTATAATTGCATTTAGGTAGTTTGCAATTTCTGTATTTAATCTAGCGTTCATTTCTTTTTTGGCGTATGATTGATGATTGTCTTTGAAGTATTCTAACAATCCTTGTATAATTTTAAAATGCTCTAATCTTGTTTTAATAAATTGCTCATGCATTGTCCCTTTTAAGTTAACAACGCCAGATTCTCCGCGGCGATAATGGCTCATCACCTTATCCATTACATAAAGTTTTTTGTCACCTAATTGCATTAAAATAATCGGGAAATCTCCAAATAGACCATTTGTTTTTGCCCATTGAGGGATGATAATTTGTGACCATCTAATAAACAAACTTGAAGTATGGCAAAGCTCCTTCATCATATCTGTTGCCGATAGAGGAGTGTTGCTTTTGTGTGATGGGATAATAAAGGGCTCTTTTTTTGAGGCAAAGTGATTATAAAAACACCAGTCTTCATTGCAAATTATTTTGGTTTTATGGGCACAAATTTTTATGTTTTTGTTGTCTTCCATAAAATCATATTGAATTTGTAATTTATTTTCATCTACCCAATAATCATCGCCATCACAAAAAGCTACATAAGGAGCGGTTACACGCTCGCACAAATCCATAAAATTTTCAAGACACCCTATATTTGGCTCTCGGCGAATATGTTTTATAATGTTAGGGTATTTTTTTGCGTATTTTGTAATTATGTTACTTGTGTTATCAGTAGAGCAATCGTCTCCAACTAAGACTTCAAAATCAAAGTTTGTTTTTTGCGTAACAAAGCTTTCTAAAGCTTCTGCAATATATTCTTCTTGATTGTAAGTAACACAAATTACTTGAACCTTGATATTATCTTTAATTTTCATAACTTTTATGTAGCTCCGTAGGTTTTTGGTTAAATTTTTTATATTTTAGCAACAATTATTTTTTTTTGCAAATTTATTATTGGCCATTGGTTGTTTTTTGTTAGTAATAGGGCTAAAATTTTAGCCCTATGCCAGTTATAATTGCATAGCCTTTGTTGTTGTCGTTGCTATCTTTGCTCATTCCTTTTGCATTGATGTAACCCAAGATTCCATACAACTCAATATTTTCTTTTAGATTGTAGACGTTAGAAAGCAAAAACAAGTTGTTGTTATTACGAGTGTTTTCTGCCTCGCTATATATGTAACCAATATTGCTTTTGAACTTGCCAAAATCATAACCCATGCTCATATCCCAAGAAAAACCTTCTCGATAGT
>CAYJKS010000105.1:272-2322 GCA_964370705.1 uncultured Azospirillaceae bacterium | reverse complement strand
ATAGTTGTCAAAATATGCAGGAAGACTATCGCTAATATCTGTGGTTGTAATAGGGTTGTCATTGCCGTCTATATATGCTTTTTTGTATCCGCTTGCAATGTTGAACTTGCCCTTTTTTATGGTTAGCCCCAAAGATAGTTCTTTGTCTGTGCGGTTAAAAAAGCCATAACCAATAGAAGTATAAATATTGGCAAAATCGTGCTCAAATTTAGAATTTATAGCAAAAACATATCCGTCTTGAGTTTTTTGATAATCGGCGTATCTGCTTGTCATGCCTCTTCGGTGTGCATTGTCGGGAATATAGCTAAAACCAAAGTAGCTATTGCCAATTTGTGGCGTTATATAGTTTAGTTTTGTGGCTCTTCCGTCGTTCATAATTTGAGTTGACTTAGCGGTTAAGTGACTAACAGACTTTTTGCCATTATTCCAGTTAGGGTTTGACAAATAAGAGGTTAGGTTAGAATCTACAATTTTTAGGTAAGTTATGTCTTTTGCACCTTTGTGCCCCAAATAGGCTACGTTATAATCATTACCCAAAGAGATTGTGCCAAGTGGAGTTTTTAGCTTAGCTACTGGATAAAATCTCCAATCTCCATTTCTGCGTGCTGTGTCATGCTCTCTAAATTGCAAAGTAGATGCCGTGTCTAAGGTAATTGTATAGTTGCTATCTATTTTATAATCTATGCCAAATTTTGCATCACCTCGCAAAACCCAACGGTTGGGCAAATTATCTACATTGTTGATTTTTTTTGTTTGCATAATGCCATAATACCCGCCGACTAATCCAGAATAATTAATGGTATAATCGCCAAGCTCTATTGGTTCGCCAGCTTTTGTCTGAGAGCTAAATAAGCACAAAGCAAAAAGTATAATTGGCAATTTTTTCATAAATTAACTCCTAGTGATAGACATAAAATATGGAATATAATAATCCAAAAATATTAAAATTTGATTATTATTGCTTGTAATAATTAGAAACCAAATGTTGTTTGTTTTTATTAAGAAAACATACATACTAAAAAATCATTTTTTAAGATAATTTTTGGAGATTATGAATTATGTGTGGATTGGTTGGATATATTGGCGGTAATGATGTTGTTAATAACTTGCTAAGAGGGCTAAAAAAATTAGAATACAGAGGTTATGACTCTGCAGGTATTGCTATTGGTGCTGGCGAAGAAATATCAATATTAAAAGCTCAAGGTAAACTAGATAATTTGGCAAAAATTATTCCAGATCAAGTTGGCAAAAACCCATGCTTAGGAATAGGGCATATTAGATGGGCAACACACGGTGTTCCTAGTGTAGAAAATGCTCATCCGCATGTATCTATGGATAAAAAGATAGCTTTGGTTCATAATGGGATTATAGAAAATTATAAAGAACTAAAAGATATGTTGCAAAAAAACGGTTATGTTTTTTGTTCGCAAACAGACACAGAGACAGCGGTTCATTTGATTGATTTTGAATACAAAAAAACAAACTCACTAGAATTGGCAGTAGTTAATGCAATTTCTCAAATAGAAGGAACTTTTGCTTTTTGTGTTGTTTGCCAAGATAGTCCTAACAAAATTTTAGCCATTCGCAAAAATGCTCCGCTGATTATTGGGCTAGGAGAGGGTGAGAACTTTGTTGCAAGTGATATTACGGCTCTTGTTGGTGGAGTAAAAAATTATATTAATTTAGAAGATGAAGAGTTGGCAATTGTTGAGAAAAATAAGGTTATTGTTAAAGATAAGAATAATAATGTTGTTGATAAAAAAGTAGAAGAAATTAGCCTTTTGGAAGAAGATGTTTCTAAGTGTGGGCACAAGCACTTTATGCTTAAAGAGATTTATGAACAACCAGCAATTATTAGACAACAACTTTCAAAATATATGAGTGATGTTAATCAAAAAGTTGATTTGAGTGATTGTAATATAGATTTCTCTAAAGTAAAAAATATAACAATTGTGGCTTGTGGAACATCTCTTCATGCCGCAATTTATGCAAAAAATATTTGGCAAGAATGGTTGAATATTCCTGTTTGTATAGAAAGTGCTAGTGAGTA
>CAYJKS010000105.1:0-262 GCA_964370705.1 uncultured Azospirillaceae bacterium | reverse complement strand
GAGTATATATATCAACATAATATTGTTGATGAGAGCACATTAATGATAGGGATTTCTCAATCTGGAGAAACAGCAGACACAATTAGTGCTGTTAAAATAGGTAAAGAAAAAAATGCACAAATCTTGATTTTAACTAATAGAGAAAACTCTAATATTGTTAGGTATGCAAATGGTGTTGTGCCACTTGATGCGGGGGTAGAAATCTCTGTTGCAGCTACAAAGTCATATACTGCTCAGTTGTTTTGTTTACTTTGCTTGGGGC
>CAYJKS010000104.1:0-4335 GCA_964370705.1 uncultured Azospirillaceae bacterium | reverse complement strand
GATATTTAGTAAAAACTTCTGTAATAGAAGAATCCAAATCCAAATCATAAGCCTCACAAGAAGCCTGAACCATCTTAAAACCACCATAAGGCATCAAAGCTCTTTTTAATGGTTTGTCAGTTTGCAAACCAACAATAATCTCATTTTCTTTATTGATATAACCTGCATCATGTGATGTAATACCAGAAATAACGCTAGTATCGGCATCTAAAATGCCTTTGCCTTCACGCTCTTTTTTCATCAATACAGATACTTCTTCCCATAGATTTTTTGTTCTATCAGTTGCATCTGCCAAAAAAGAATCGTCACCCTCATAAGGAGTGTAGTTATTGATAATAAAATCTCTAACATCAATTTCTTGTTGCCATTTCTCGCCCTTAAAGCCGTTCCATGCCATATTTTGTTGTGTTGTCATTTTTCACCTACTCAAAATGTGTTACAAAAAAAATTTACCTAAGAACAATGAGTTCTTAGGTGTAGATAAGTAATTTAACTTTAGACTTGTTTAATAACTTGAACCCTTGCTCAAGTTATTAAACAAGTCAGTTGTTACAAATATCTTATTACGAATATTTAATAGCACAAAAAAATATTTTATTCAAGAAATATTTGCTTTAAATATTTAATAAAAATTATTGACAAAAAAACACAAATATGTATTATAAAAGATGAATAAAATATTTTTCTATATATATTAACTTATTAAAATTATAAAAATGAAAACAAAGGAATTTTTAAGTCTCTCAAAACACGACGCACTTGATTATTGCAACACAATAATCTTTAGTATTTCTGGATGCAGCGTAATCATTCTAAAACGAGACGACAATCCTCAAAACAAGAGGTACGAAAGAAACTCGAATCTTTTAAGAAAAAAAATCTTAAAAGAATTTAAGTTAGAGCTCAGTGAGCTTAGCCTTCCAGATTACGTCACTGAGCGTGATCTAGAGGCTTCTCTTACGCAAGCTCTTGCGGAGCGGGAAGTGCAAGATATAATAGTAAAAACTAGCCAAGAGTATCAAATTCCTGTAAAATATGACGCAAATGAAGATTTTGCCTCTTATTATGGGTTTGATTCTCTTGATGTGGCAACCATACTACATGACACATCTGAAACCCTCAGGGATATGCCTGCAGAGGAGGAAATAAAAGTCATCAATGCGGGAACGCCACAAGCCATTATCGATTTTATTTGTGAAAGAAAATAAAATCGATAGCAAGCAATTAAAAAAACGTCAATCTCTTGATTGGCGTTTTTTGTTTTTTTAATGAAAAATTATTGACAAAATAAAATAAAAATGTAGTATCAACCTACACAATTTATTATTCTAAAAGTATAATTCTAAAATCAAATAAAATGAAAAAATTTAACTGGCCAACAAAATCTGCAAAGAAGGCACAAAAACAGCAAAAAAATTGCGAAAAATTCTCATCTCTTAATGATGAAGATAAAAAAGTTTTTTGCTTAGAGCTAATTAAAAGAGTTAGCGATGAAAGTATTATCCAACTTCCTCCAAACTACCCTTTGCTATCAAAAAAAGAAGTTGCAAAAAATGCAAAAGCATTCAAAGAGCTCATTACTCTTTTAAAAGAAGAATTTGGTATAAAATTTGACACAGAACACTACCAGTGCATTATTGGTGCAGTTCATGTATCTAATAAACTAACTGAAATTTTAAGCTAAAATCAAACAAAACTATGAAAACAATTATTGAAATTTTGAAGATTTTTTGCCAAATTTTTTATGCTAACAAATATAGCAAAGAAGAGTTTTTGGCAGCGAATCTTGCACAAAAAACCAGCATTTTTAACAATATTATTGAAGATATTGTTGGAATAATAAGGTTTGAGACTGCATCAAAAGAAAAAACCTTTTATGAGAACTTTGGCAAGGTTGATGTAGAGCTGATTGAGGGACAATTAAATCAAATCTTTGATTACCCAATATCACTAGCCGACACTATGTATAATCCTGAGCAAAACGCTCAAGACATTGCAAAAGCAGTAAGCTAAAACAACACAAACAAAAACTCCTTTTAAGCTAATGCTTAAAAGGAGTTTTTGTTTTATGCAAAATATTCTCGCAAATAATTTGGCAAATCTTCTATATTTACTCTATGCTGCTCCATAGTATCTCTATCTCTAACTGTAACAGAGGCAGGAGAATTCTCAATAGTCTCAAAATCAACAGTCAAACAAATTGGTGTTCCAACCTCATCATGACGACGGTAGGCTTTTCCGATATTACCTGTGTTTTCTAGAGCTACGCGACCTATTCCAAGTTTGAGCAAATTCTTTTTTATCTCATGACATTTTGCCATAATTTCTTCATTATTTTTCTTTAAAGGAATAACTGCAACCTTAATCGGAGCAAGGTGTTTTTTTAGCTTTAAGACTGTTCTGATGTTACCATCGCCCAAATCTTCTTCCTCGTAAGCTTCTGTCATAATTGCCAAAACAGCTCTGTCTACACCCATAGAAGGCTCAACTACAAAAGGCACAACCCAAGAGTTGCTAGCATCATCTCTAATACAAAGTTTTTGAGTAGAATCTTTGTTTTGATGATAATGGGCTTGCAAGTTCATCTCATCTTGAGCTTTTGAGTGGTTTCCTAAGTCGTAGTCCATACGATTTGCTATTCCCTCTAGCTCTTCCATACCATGTGGAAAACGATACTCAATATCATAAGTTGCCTTAGAGTAATGAGCAAGATCTTCTTTTGGAGTGTCATAAATGCTAATATTTTCTATTTTTAGCCCTTGCTCTACCCACCATTTTATTCTCTCTTCTTTCCAAATTTGGTGCCATTTTTCGTCCTCGCCAGGCATAACAAAAAACTCTAATTCTGCTTGCTCAAACTCACGCACCCTAAAAATAAAGTTACGAGGAGTAATCTCGTTTCTAAAAGACTTTCCGATTTGAGCAATACCAAAAGGCAGCTTGCGCGAAGTAGAATCTACCACATTCTTAAAGTGAACAAAAATGGCTTGTGCTGTTTCTGGTCTTAGGTATCCAAAAGATTTACCATCATCTACTGGACCAATAGATGTCTTAAACATTAAATTAAATGGGCGAGGATCTGTTAAGTCTGTGCTACCACAATTAGGACATTTTCCGTCCAAATGATCTGCTCTAAACCTGCCCTTGCATGCCTTACAATCCACCATTGGATCAGAAAAAGTGTCTTCATGTCCAGAATAATGCAACACTTTTTGATTGGTCAAAATTGCAGCATCTAGCCCTTCTACGTCATCTCTTTCATACACCATAGCACGCCACCAAGCAGCCTTAATATTATTTTTTAGCTCTACTCCCAACGGACCATAGTCATAAACCCCTTGCATTCCTCCATAAATATCTGAGTTCTGAAATATAAATCCACGACGTTTGCAAAGTGAGACTAATTGCTCCATAGAAGTTGCTGGCATATTTTTTATCCTTTAATTATTGTTTAATTTATTTACTATATAATTTATATATTCAATTAAAAAAAATAGCAAGTGGAGATAATTATATTATGTCAAAAAAAATGAAAGTAGCCATTATTTATGACTTTGATGGCACGTTATGCACGGGCAATATGCAAGACTATGCCCTAATCCCAGAATTTGGCATGAAGCCAAAGCAATACTGGAGCAAGGCAAACAAATGGGGCGATGACAACCATGCAGAACAAGTTATGAGCTCAATGTATTACTTTGTAAAAAAATCACAAGAAACAGGTATTGATCTAACCAAAGAAATGTTTTTTAGATGCGGCAAAAATATTGAGTATTTTGAGGGCGTGGAAGAATGGTTTGACAGAATCAATGAATATGGCAAAAACCTAAACTTGGAGATAGAGCATTATATTATATCTGCAGGATACGAAGAAATTTTAGAAGGCACGTCTATTCGCCATAACTTTAAAGAAATCTTTGGATGTAGTTTTGCTTATAATGAGCAAGGCAACCCCGTTTGGCCAGCAAGAGTTGTTAACTATTCGACCAAAACACAATACTTGTCAAAAATCAACAAAGGACTTGGCAAACTAGAAGACAAAGCTGTTAACGACTTTATGCCTGATGAAGAACGCCCTATTCCACTTAGCAAAATGATATATTTTGGAGATGGTGATACAGATGTTCCATCAATGAGATTTGTAAAAAGAGGCGGAGGATACTCTTTTGCAGTTTATCAACCCAAAAGCCACAAAAGAGATCGTGCAATAAAGCTCCTAAAAGATGACAGAGTAAACTTTGCTTTTTCTGCTGACTATAGAGAAGACAAAGAAATAGACATTACAGTCAAAACAATACTTATGAAGCTCGCCACAGAACGAGATTTGCAAATATT